>JBEPWV010000280.1:0-2500 GCA_041642175.1 Clostridia bacterium | reverse complement strand
AGAAATATAACTCTGCTAAGTTTAAATTAGCTTACTTTTATAGTGAAGTAGATAAAGAATATTTAAAAAATAAAATCAGTCAAGATATTCAAATAGAGGGTCTGGATGGAAGAAAAAACTTGACTGCTGAAGAATTGGATAAGACAAGTAGAATTGTTGCTGTTGCAGGAGTGCATCCCTACATAAAAGCACTAGAGGCTGGTGCAGATGTAATTATTGGAGGTAGATCTAGTGATGCAGCTATATTTGCAGCACCTGCAATAGTTGAAGGATTTCCAGAAAATAATGCTTATTATTTGGGCAAAGTTCTTGAATGTGCTTCTTTCTGTGCTGAACCATATGGAGCTAAGGAATCTGTTAGTGGAATAATTACTTCAGATGATGTAAAAGTGACAGCCATGAGTCCATCTCAAAGATGCACAGTAGCCTCTGTAGCTGGTCATGCTATGTATGAGAGAACGAATCCATTTTACGAATATTTTGCTGGTGGAAAGTTAGACATGACAAATTGTTTATATGAACAATTTGATGAGAAAACTACTAGAGTAACTGGATCAAAATTCATTCCTATTGAAGGAAAAATTAAAGTTAAATTAGAAGGTTCAGGAAAGGTAGGAGAAAGATTTATTGGAATTGCTGGAATTAGAGATCCTTACACAATAAAAAACATTGATAAAGTTGTTGATTGGGCAAGAGAACAAGTAAAAGAAAGATTTGGTGATGAGGGATATGAAATCCACTATAAAATATATGGGAAAAATGGAGTTATGGGAGAGCTAGAACCAATAAAAGAAATTAAATCCCATGAGCTTGGTATTATAGTAGAAGGTATAGCACCAACAAAAGAAATAGCGGAAGAAATTACAATGATTGGAACAAGACAATTATTTTATGCTAGGTTACCAGAAGTTAAAGGAACAGCAGGAACAGCAGCCTTTATTTTAGATGAAGTCCTTGAAGCTACACCAGCTTACAACTGGACAATGAATCATACGATATCAGTAGATGACCCTATGGAATTATTCGATTTACGATTTGAAGATATAGGGAACTCTAATAGTAATGAATAAAATTCTAAGGAGATAATAATGAGAGTAGTTAAATTAGTAGACTTAGCAAAAACAATAAGAAGTAAAAATGCAGGAGTAGATAAAATAACATTCGATATAATTTTTAAAGAAAAAGAGAACTATGAATTAGTTAAAAAAAGCAAAGCTATTAATAAAGAAACAATAGCTAAACTATATTCAATAAAAGAAGATCGAATTTGTGACTTTGTGGAATATGACCCCGCTAATGCAATAAAATTTACAATATTTAGAAAGATACCAAGTGGAAGTCCTGGAGAAGGAGATATTTTTGGATGTCAACAATATCCACCATTATTAGACCTGGAGATAACTATAAAATAACTTTTAGAATGATTAATAGATAACTAGGGTAGTTATAAAGATTTAAAACAAAAAATTAAATATTAAAGTAAAAATTGGTTGATTTTGGTTAATAAAATACCAGCCAAAACCAACCAACTTCTTGCATATTAAATAATATAATTACCTAATCCTTATTATTGAACAATCATGATTTGATTTTTTTTGTAGAATATATGGCACATATATTGCATTGTTTATATATAATTGCAAATTTGAATTACACATTACGACTTGAATATTAGAAGAAAACAAGAAAATACAATTCAATTGGCTATAAAATACTTCATTGTTTTAATACTTAATATAGAATAACTTAGAATAATATTCCGATAAATTATATATAAACATAAAAATTCTTATGTTCTATAGATTATAAAAAAATATTGTAATGTAAATTCATTTTAACATAGGTGATTAAAGATATTAATAATAAAACATAAGAAGGAGGAATATACTTGAATGATGCAGTTTTAGAAGTAAAGGACTTGCGAACTAGTTTTTTCATAGACAAAAAAGAAATACCAGCAGTAGATGGTATATCTTTTAAAATTGGTAAAGGAGATACTCTTGGTATTGTTGGAGAATCAGGATCTGGGAAAAGTGTAACAGCCTTTTCTATTATGCGTTTAATTCCTAATCCGCCAGGTAAAATAATTGGAGGTAGTATTTTTTACAAAGGAGAAAACCTTTTAGAGAAATCAGAAGATGAAATGCGTAAAATTAGAGGAAATAAAATAGCTATGATTTTTCAGGAACCTATGACTTCTTTAAATCCTGTGTACACTATAGGAAAGCAAATTTCTGAATCCTTAATTATTCATAAAAATCTTTCAAAAAAAGAAGCTAAAAAAGAAGCCATTGAAATGTTAAAACTAGTAAAAATTCCTTTTCCTGAAAAAAGATTAAAAGAATACCCTTTTCAATTTAGCGGAGGAATGAGGCAAAGAGTTATGATTGCTATGGCTCTTTCATGTAAACCAGATATTTTGATTGCTGATGAACCAACAACAGCATTAGATGTCACTATACAATCTCAAATAATGGATTTAATTAGAGATTTAAACAAT
>JBEPWV010000279.1:0-2508 GCA_041642175.1 Clostridia bacterium | reverse complement strand
AGGATGTTCTTTAATTTGAATCCATTCCTTTTCATTTAACCTTGAAGGTTTCTCTAAGACTTCACTAGACACTATAATTTTTCCTATGTCGTGAAGAAGGCCCATAGTACCTATCTCATTGATTTCAGATTGCTCTAGATTCAGTTCTTCAGCTAACTTAACTGATAATTTCTGAACTCTGTCTGAGTGGTCTTTTTCTCTTGGACTCTTTTCAAAGAGGGTATTGATAATTGTTTTAATAGTAAGACCGTGGACTCCTTTATATTCTGTGAACTTTTTTTTATACATATTGTCTTCTGCATTTTTAAATATTCTGTTTAACTTTTCATCTTCATTAGCTTTTGTATCCCAACCAAAGGCTATAGATAAGGAGATTTTTCCATTTTCAAATTCAGCTGCAGCTTGTTCTATTCTTTTAATAATTTCTGCTGTTTCATCCGAACTTGTTTTAGGAAGAATAACAGCAAATTCATCTCCACCCCATCTAGCTATTATGTCATCTTCTCGACATTTTTCTTTGATTATTAATGCAGCTTTTTTAAGGAGCTCATCTCCTAACTCATGTCCAAAAGCATCATTGGCTATTTTTAAACTATTCAAATCTCCCATTACCATGGTAATAGGATAATTACGAGAAGTATCTAACCTATTCATCTCTTCTTCAAAAAATCTTCTATTATATAATCCAGTAAGAGAATCGTGAAAGCTCAAGTATTCAATTTCTTCTACTTGTTTTCTCTTCTCTGTAACATCTCTAAAAACTAATACAGCACCGATAATATCGCCATTAAAATCTTTTATTGGAGCTGCACTATCTTCTATATGTATTTTATTTCCTTTTTTTGAAACAAGCATAGCATGATTACTTAATTCTTGATTTACTCCCGTTTCAAAAACTTCTTCAATTGGATCTATAATCATGTGCTTCTCATTTTCATGGACTAATTTCAATACTTTCATGTAATTTAATCCTTTTACTTCTTCTGATACCCAACCGGTTAATTCTTCAGCTATTTTATTTAAAATCTCAATTTTTCCTTCTTTGTCTACAACCATAACCCCATCACCAATAGATAGTAAAGTTGAGTAGTATTTATTTCTTTCTGAAATTAAATTATGTTGTGATTTTTTCCTTTCCATTATATTCCAGACACCCTGCATTAAAATTGTAGATTGGTGTAGATCATTATCATCGTAATCCTCTTTCTTGTTTGCAAGACCTACAACAGCAGCTATTTTATTATCAATCATTATAGGAAAAGACATATATTTTTTTAAAGAAACATGACCTTTAGGATAGCCTTTTTTAAGTTTGTTTGGCTTTTGAAAATCATTTAAAATTATAGATTTTTTCTGCCTTACTACTTCTCCCCAAATCCCTGTAGCATCTAATTTATATCGTGTATTTTTCTCAGCTACCTTACACTCCGGCATTACATCTTTAGACCAGGAATTTAAAATAAATTCTTTTTCCTCTTCATCATAAAGGTAAATGTATCCGTATTTGCTTTCTGTTAATTTGATTAACTTATTTAATACAAAATCAAGATGCTCAAATTCTGTTTCATATTCTTCACTCATTAAATTAAAGAGTATATTATTTCTATAAGATGTTTTTTCCAGCTTTTCAGTTTTTCTTTTAACTTCTTTTTTAACTGAAAAATAGGATATTAATAATAATAGAAAGACAAGAGGAATAAGAATCATTATAAGGTAATTAGCTACATCCTGCATGCTTAGTCCTTCTTCTATTAAAAAAGGAAACCATTTTTGATATAACTCATCGTATCTTCCATTTGTAGACACTATGGCAAGACCTTCATTTAAAAGACTTAGTAGTTCACTATTTCCATCCTGTACAGCAAAAGAGAATTTTTGTTCAAATCCACTTAAATTAACTTTAATTCTGGATATTCCGTCATCACTAAGCTTAGTTACTGCATTTATATTTTTTAAATTCAAATCTTTGATCAGCATTTCTCCAACTACACTTTGAGCTAATACAGCATCTCCTTCTCCGTTACTGAGTTTTACAAAAGCATCTTCATAGGTTGGAGTTAGAATTAAGTTATCAGTAAATTTCATCCTTTGTGCATATTCGCTAGCATTATCTCCAGCCATTACTATTATTTCTTTTCCGAATAGATCATCCTCTGATTGTATAGTGCTATCATCTCTAACAAAAATATTACCTCTCATGACAATATATGGAACGGTAAAGTCGTAAACTTCATCCCTTTCCTCAGTATAACCCACAAGAGGTAGTATATCTAATTCTCCATTTTCTAGTTCTTCTTTAAGAACACTCCACTCATCTATTTTGAAATCAACTATAAAACCCATCTCTTCAGCTACTGCTTGAAGAAGTTCAACAGAAAAGCCATCAGCTTCACCTTCAGAGGTAACAGAAAAAGGTGGATAATCATATTCAGTAGCACTTTTATATACTTTAAAATTATCAGACAATTCTGCAGCATAAATATTAATGTTTAATAATAATCCTAAAAC
>JBEPWV010000278.1:0-2520 GCA_041642175.1 Clostridia bacterium | reverse complement strand
TCTTTCTGCTTCTTGTACTTGGTCTAGTTCTTCTAAATCCGAAAGCCTTATGGCCTCTAATTCTACAATACTTATAAAATTAACCGTATTAGTTTCAATCAACGGTTTGAATTCTAAGTTTTTTGGTATATATTCTACTTTTCTAAATTTTTTTGGCCTGGCCATAAAATCACCTCTTAGTTTTGTGCATATGCTCATCATTATAATAATTCTTTTTGGAGTTTTTGTCAAATGCCAATTACTGATTTATCTTTATTTTAAAAAGTATTTTTGTTATTATAAGATTATAGGAGGGTATTATGTGTGGAAGATATTTATTATCATATGATTTAAGTAAAATACTTGAAGAATTAGCAAAACAGTGGAAGGGTATAAATACTGATGAAATGGAAGACTATAACCCAAGTTATAATATTGCACCTTCCCAAAGTGTATATGGTTTAATGGAAGAAGATCAAAATATAAAAATTAAAAAGTATAAATGGGGAGTTCCCTATTCCAACTTCAATATGATTAATACTAAGTCGGAAAGTATAATAGATAAAAAGAAAAATATTATTTCTAATTTTAAACCTTGTCTTATACTAACCAATGGCTTTTACGAGTGGAAAAAAGAAGGTAGTAAAAAAACACCCTTTCTATTTGCTTTTGAAGATTTTTCTATGTTTTACTTTCTTGGTATATACACTCAGATTAAAAATGAAAAATACTGCAGCATTTTAACTACTACGCCTTCCAAGTTAATCAAAGACATACATAATCGTATGCCTGTAATAAAAAAAGAAACAAATAAAAAAGAATGGCTCTTACAAAATCTAAAATCTTTTCATGATTTAGATTTGTTTGAACCATTCTCGGATAATTTCTTCAATAAATATCAGGTATCTACTTATGTAAACAGTACTTCAAATAATTCCCCTGAATGCGTAGAACCCTATGAAGATAATCAGTTAAATTTTTTCAATTAACTTCTTCAGTTTCACATTGAGAGTTAAAGGCACAGCTGCTGCATCCCCCACCGGTGGAACATGTATTTTCTCCGGTTTTTATATCTTTAAGTTTTTTATAAACAATATAAGCTGCTGGTATTAAAACCAAGGCTCCTATAATATAATTTATCATATAAAGTCTCCTTAAAAAAATATTAAATGATAATTGATATCAATTATCATTTAATACAAGTATACTTTATTATTTTATATGTGTCAAGGTAATATTATCTACTCCCCTGCTATGTCTAGACTTTTTATTTTTAAAGAGGGTGAGCCAATGTAAGCACTTGATGGTAAGCCGAATCTTAAATCTGCTCCTACTTCTTCTACATCAACAAGCATTTCTAGAAAATTCCCAGAAATAGTTATTTGGTTCACAGGGTCTTTTATTTTTCCCTTTTCAATTAAAAACCCCTGTGCTGACAGCGAAAAATCTCCAGATATAGGATTTAATCCGGCATGAAGGCCCTGTACATCTGTAATCATTAATCCTTCTTCTATTTCACTAATTAAGTCTTCTATTTTTTTATCTCCTGGCTTTATGTACATATTTGTAGGAGATATACCTATTGATGACTTATATGAACTTCTATTAGCATTACCGGTACTTTCAATGCCATCCTTAAGGGCTGTTTTTAAATTGTGAAGATATGTATTGAGTACCCCCTTATCAATTATATTTTTTTCCTTTGTAGGAACCCCCTCACTATCAAAAGCTGATGAAGCATATCCCTTATTCATAAAAGGATTATCAACTAAGGTTATTCTTTCTGATGCTATTTTTTGATTTAGTTTATCTTTTAATAAAGAAAGGTTCTTTTGAACTCTTTCTGCTGAAAAAATTGAAGTGAAAGCTTCAAGAATATCTGCTGAGGCATTATTTCTTAATATTATCGGATATTTCCCGGATTTTATACTTTTAGCACCTAACATTGATATGGCTTCTTCTACAGCTTCCTTTGCAATATCCTTATAGTTTAACTCGCTAAAATCATTTGTTACCTTATATGCAAATCCACTTTGTATGTCTTCTCCTTCTTTTGCAACTACTCCAACATATGTATATGCTAAATTTGATTTATCTTTTATATCTAATCCTTTGGTATTCGATATGATAGTTTCGCTAAATCCATCTCCATAAACACAATCTTGGATGGATTTAATTCTATCATCAAGGTCTAAGGCTTCTTTTTCAAGATTTTTAACAAAATTTATTTTATCTATTTCTTCTATTTTTTCTAAACTACTATTAAAATTATTTACTTCCTTATATTCTTTTGCTCCTTCAAAAATTTCTTCTTTATCTTCTCTATCTATATTTTTCGCATTTTCTATAAGATTTTCAACTAAGAATTTCACTGATGTGTCATCAACTTTTTCTGTGTACGAATAGCCCATCTCTTTGTTGTACTTTCCTCTCAAAGCAAGTCCTTCGGATTCTGCCAACTTATATCCGTCTATTTCTTTTTCAAAGACTTTTATACTAAGATCTCTTCCTTGAGAATAGTAAATTTCTACATCTTCTATA
>JBEPWV010000277.1:0-2546 GCA_041642175.1 Clostridia bacterium | reverse complement strand
ATTATTATCTGACAGAATTTGTGTTATGAATTCAGGTAAAATAGTACAGGTTGATACTCCTGAAAATATAGTACTTAATCCTAAAAACGATTTTGTTGAAGATTTTTTTAAAGGAGAAGGTATTTTGACAATACTATCTAGAAAGCCTGCTATAGACTATGTAGAACCGATAAAATTGGAAGAGGAACCATTAGACAAAGATGCTACATTAAGAGAAGTTCTAACTATTATGTTGACTACCGGAAAAAATAGAATAGCTCTTAAAAATGGAAGTATATCTTGGGAGAATTTATTGAAAATAGCTGGAAGTGATATAAATGAAATTTAGTAGAAAAGGGTTAGTAGTTGCAGTTGTTTTAGCTGCCTTACTTGCAATTATAATTATATATTCAAGAGAATTTGAAGTTATATTATATAAGTTTTTTAGTGCTAAAAGCAGCGAGGGATCTAGAACTTTATTAGTAGTTTATTTTATTGAACATATTTGGATGGTAATACTATCAAGTTTTATAGCAGTTACACTTGGAGCTGTCTTTGGTATATTTGTAACGACGAGTTATGGACTTGAATTTAAGGAACTACTTTTAAAAACAGTAAATTTAGGTCAATCTTTTCCATCTCCTGCATTGCTGGCTCTTACAGTACCTATACTTGGATACGGTACAAAAGGAGCTCTTATAGCACTTGTTATTTATGCTTTAATGCCAATAACATATAATGTGGTAGTAGGCATAGAAGAGGTTCCAAAAGATATAATAGATGCTGCAAAAGGAATGGGCATGAAAGAATCAGAGATATATATAAAGATAAAAATACCTTTAGCATCTAATGTGATTTTAGGAGGAATCAGAACAGCGTTAGTAATAAATATAAGTGCTGCAACTTTGGCAGCAGCTGTTGGTGCCGGAGGACTGGGAGTTTTAGTTGTGAACGGTGTAAGAACCTTTGATATGGTTTTAATATTAGAAGGAGCAATCCCGGTAACCTTACTTGCAATAATAGTTGAGCTGTTATTGAAGGAACTCCAGCAAAAATTAACTTGGGATTTATAATAATTCTTTGCTTTGTTAAAGTAAACTAATAGTAGATATTTTGTTTACTTTTTTTATTTTTAATTATGTAGAGTAAAAGATTCAACAATTAAGCTTTGGACAAGATAATCATATTTTAGTAAAATGTATTAAAATAAAGATTAAAAGAGGTTGGATATGAAAAGAGTAGACGAAAGAGACATTATGTTTTCAAGAATGGAAAGAAAAAAAGGAACTCCCGAATATGAAGATTACTACAAAAGAAGAAAAGATCTAAAAGATATTGATGACGAGCTGAGAGCTATGCCTGAAATGGATTCTGAAGATACAGCCATGTTTAATAAATTAAATACTCCTTTAGTTTCTGCAACATTTAATTTCTTATCAGATATAAAGGAATTGGTAGAAGGACCGGAAAAGAATCCTGATAAAATAGAAGCAACACCTGAGATTTTCACTAAAAAAGTTAAGGGAATAGCTTCCTACTACGGGTCGGTACTTGAAGGAATAACCAAATGCGATGAAAGCTACTACTACAGTCACAAGGGTAGAGATGATAGTAACTATGGCGAAAAAGTAAATCCAAAATATGAAAATACAATTGTGTTTGCAGTAGAAATGGATAAAAACAATATATATGCAGCACCCCAATTAATAGAATCTATAGAAGTTACAAAAGCATATCTGGATGCTGCTGTAATAGGGATGATGTTGACCTATTATATAAAAAAGCTAGGATACAGTGCTCGTAATCATATGGATGGCAATTATGAAATGATGCTACCTTTAGCTGCAAAAAAAGCAGGTTTAGGAGATATAGGAAGACATGGAATGCTGATAACAGAAAAATACGGATCAAGAGTTAGATTAGGGGCAGTTACTACTGATATGCCTTTAGTTATTGACAAAGAACCAGATTTTAATGTTAATGAATTTTGTGAAATCTGTAAAAAGTGTATAGGTACATGTCCGGCAAAAGCCATTCATGAAGAGAAAGAATTGGATATAAACGGAATAAAAAGATGGCAGATAAATAGGGAAGAATGCTATAAAAAATGGAGGATATTAGGCACGGATTGCGGTATTTGTATTGCAACCTGTCCTTTTAGCTCGGTTATTAGAGAAGAGTTTATAGAAGAATATAAAAAAGATTCTCAAGTTGCTGAAAGAATAATAAAAGAACATGAAAAGAAATATAAGATAAGACCTTTTAGTAAAGAAAAGCCGGAGTGGATGAATGACTAATAAGCATGAGTCTATATTAAATAATTTATTAAAAAAATATAAACTCTTTGAAACATAAAGGATATATTTCATGAAATATGGTAGTATATATAGTGAAATAAAATTTTTTATTAGGAGGATTTATGAAAAAATTACTACCAATTATATTTATTATGATTTTAGCACTATCAGGATGTCAAAGTGGAAATGTGGAAGAATCTTTAACTCCTGAAGACATAACAACCTTTGATGAAGTTATAGAAGATGGAAAAGTAGAAATAGATGGAATAG
>JBEPWV010000276.1:0-2547 GCA_041642175.1 Clostridia bacterium | reverse complement strand
TATCCAACTAATCCCTCCTTAATTATTTTTTTATACTTGTTTTATATTTTAAAAAATAAATATAATAACCTATGTTTTCAGATTTCAAATCCTTTTGAATTAGAAATCCATTTATATTTTCATTTAAAACTCTAATAAGTAAATATGCTGCTCAGTGTCCTAAGATAACTTCTTCAGGACTTTCAGATTCATCTTCAGAAATATCTGAAGATGTTATTAAAGTGTTGTTTTCTATTTTATTTGATAGAATTACAGTTCTTACTCCACTTCTAAAATTGCATTTAAATCTATGGAAAACATTTTTTTATTTAAATTTAATACCTCTACTAAAAATGATGAAAATTTTTTTAATTAATCTGTGTGATACTTATAAAAAAAATAAATTAATATGCGGCAGTTTTACCTGCCGCATATTAACTTTAAATAAAGAATTCTAAGAATAAATCTTTAACTCCAAAGAATAATATTATAGCTATTGCTGCAGGTACTACATATTTCATCCAGAAGAATAACCAATCTGGAATTATTTTTACATTTGAACCTTTTTTTAATTCTTCTACTACTTTTACTCTAGGTAAGTACCAAAGTAATGCTATTACAACAACCATTGATCCAAAAGGTTGCAGAGTCGTTCCCCACAGTAAATCGTTCTTTAACATCCAATCTAAGCTTATCATGGACGGAATACCAACAATAAGTTGAGCGATACAGAAGAAGATTATGGATTTCTTTCTCTTCCAGTTAAATTCATCCATTAAAGAAGAAACTAAAACTTCATATGCTGCTATATCTGATAAGTACGCAGCTAGGAAAAGAAGTAAGAAGAAGATTCCCATAAATACTAATCCCCCAGGCATAGCTTTGAAAATCTCAGGTACGGTAATAAATGTTAGTGGTGGTCCTGATGAAAGTTCAACTCCAAAGCTAAAGGCTGCCGGTAATATTATTAATCCCGCAAATAAACCTGCAAAAGTGTCTCCTAGAACTGTATATAATGCACTTTTACCTAAGTTTTCTTTATCTGACATATAACTTCCATAAACAACCATAAAAGTACCACCAAGGCATAAGGTAAAGAATGCCTGACCTAGTGCTCCTAGTATAACTCCTCCATTGATTTTACTAAAATCTGGAACTAAATAAAATCTTAATCCTTCCATTGCATTTGGTAAAGTCATTGTTTTAAAGAAAAGAACAAGCATCATTACGAATAAAAGAGGTATTGTGTACTTGGCAACTCTTTCAATTCCATTTTTAACTCCTAATAATAGTGTCAATCCTACTAACGCTACTACAATGGCAGTAAAAACAAACTGCAATCCAAAATTTCCTAATATTGCGTTAAAGAAATCCCCGGAATGTATATCTGTTAATCCTCCAGTTATTGAAGTTACAAAGTAGTACAATGCCCAACCAATAATTATTGAATAATATGATGTAGCCATGAAAATCGTAGTGAAATTTACCCAACCAAGTAATTTTCCTCCTGGTATACCTGATTTTTTTAAAGCACCTAATGGTCCTCTTCTAAAATGTCTTCCTATTGCCCATTCGGAAACCATTACTGGTACTCCTATTAATGCAACTAGTCCTAAAAATACAATTACAAATGCTCCACCCCCAAAAAGTCCAACCATATAAGGAAATCTCCAAACGTTTCCTAAACCTACGGCAGCACCTATCATTGCCATTACCATGCCAAAGGTGGTTGAAAATTGTTCTCTTGGTTCTTCGTTTAATGTGTTTTTGTTATGTTCTGACATTAATAATACCTCCTATTTTTTATTTAAAGCTATTTCTTGGAAATGTTTTCCCGGCCGGGAAATAAAAAAAACTATAAGTCCTAGCTTTAATTATTTAGTATATTGTATACTATTAATACTTAAATAAACCTCTTTATGCTAGAATTAATCATTATAATGTCTTTATTTAGTATATTGTATACTATTTGTGGATTAAACCTAATATTATTATATTTAACAATTCAGCTAGTAGTTACTGGCTTTTTTTATTAAATTTTTAAAGTTATACCCAAAAGTTATCCACTTATGCACAAATTTATAATTATAAATTTGACTGCATATTTATAATTATTTTGTATAATCGTTTAAATTTATGCAAAAATGAGCATTAATATACATAAGTTATCCACATTTCCACATTATTTAGGGCATTTATCCACAATTTATTAAGGAACGCATTAAATTACTGTTGATAATAAATAAACTGTGTATATTCCGTAAATTAGTAGCAAGGCAATACCTTGCTTTTTGTAGGTTTTTTTACCTTTTAAAATAGGTAAAATTAATAGTAGAGTTATAAGCATAATAATAGGCAAAGTTGTGGTTAGGCTAGCTAGCGGAACCCTAATGCCTCCCTTACCACTAATCAGGCCACCTAGCCCAAATAAAAGTGTAATGTTAATAATGTTTGCACCTAATATGTTTCCTAGTGCTAAATTTGTACTTTTTTTCTTAATTGCAATAATTGTTGTAATAAATTCAGGAAGTGCAGTACCCCAAGCCATTAAAGTAAAGCCTATAAAAC
>JBEPWV010000275.1:0-2569 GCA_041642175.1 Clostridia bacterium | reverse complement strand
CGTAAAAGAAGGTGAAATTGTATCCTTATTAGGAGAAAACGGAGCCGGAAAATCTACATTAATGAAAATACTATATGGGATGACTTCAGCAACCTCCGGTAAGGTTTACTATAAAGGTGAAAAATTAAGCTTTAAGAGACCAATAGATGCAATAAATAAAGGTATATGTATGGTTCACCAGCATTTTATGCTGGTGGATGCATTTACCGTAACTGAAAATATTATCGTAGGTAGTGAACCTGACAATAAAGTATTTGTAGATATAAAAGAAGCTAAAGAAAAAGTTGATAAGCTTATAAAGGATTTCAACTTTAACATAGATTCAAATGCAAAGGTAAAAGATCTATCAGTTGGAGAGCAGCAAAGAGTGGAGATACTAAAAGTACTATATAGAGAAGCCGACGTTATTATCCTTGATGAACCTACAGCTGTACTTACTCCTCAAGAAGTTAAGGATTTATTTAAAATTCTAAATAAGCTTAAAGAACAAGGAAAAACCATTATAATAATAACTCATAAATTAAAAGAAACTAAAGCTATAGCAGATAGAGTTGTAATTTTAAGAGATGGTAAGTTAATAGAAGACTCTGTTATTCCTGATGATGTATCTACCAATGATTTATCAAAAATGATGGTTGGTAGAGAAGTGAATTTAAGAAATAGACGCCCTGCTAAAAATATAGGCAAGGTTTCTTTTAGTGTAAAAAATCTAAATATCCTAGAAGACGGCAAATCAAAAGTTAAAGATGTTTCTTTTGATGTACATTCCGGTGAAATACTTGGGATAGCAGGAGTTGAAGGAAACGGGCAATCACAACTTATTGAAGCTTTAACTGGATTAAGACAGCCGGACACTATGGAAATGACCTTAAAAGATAAAAAAATAGAAGGAACTTCAACAGATATTCTAGAAGCAGGAATAGCACACGTTCCCGAAGATAGACTTTCTATGGGACTGGTAGAGGAAATGTCCGTGATGAACAATATGATACTTGGATATCATAGACATGAAGAATTTAGTAAAAAATACGGTATATTGAATAGAGATCACATTTATGAATATGCAGATAATTTAAGAGAAAAATTTTCAGTTAAGACTCCAAGTGTTGATTCAGCAGTTAACTCACTTTCTGGAGGAAATCAACAAAAGATTATAATTGCAAGAACCTTTAACAGAAATCCGGAGGCTATTGTTATAGCACATCCTACTAGAGGTGTAGACGTAGGAGCCATAGAGTATATCCATCAGCAGATGATTGAATTAAGAGATAGAGGAGCTGCAATACTCTTGATATCAGCAGACTTAGATGAAATTAGAACCTTAAGTGATAGATTACTTGTTATCTACGAAGGAAAAATAGTGTCAGAAAGTCTACCAGGTGAATTAGACGAGATAGAAATGGGATTATTAATGACTGGAGGTCAAAGTATGATAGAGGAGAGTGAGACATCGTGAAAGCAAAAGCTAAAAGTTTAAAGAGTCTTGACACGAAAAACGCCTTTATAAATTCAATCCTTGCATTAATATTTTCTCTACTTTTAGGAATGGTTTTTATAGCTATTACAGGATACTCACCAATAGATACCTACAGAGCTATATTTGTTTCATCCTTTAGTTCAGTAAAGAATTTTGCTCTTACCCTAAGTCAGGCTACACCTTTGATGTTTACAGGAATTGCCTTTGCCTTAGCTTATAGAGTAAAAATGATTAATGTAGGTGCAGAGGGACAAATGTACGCCGGAGCAATTACTGCTGCTTTAGTAGGAGCATATATAACAAATTTACCGGGGATAATTCATATTCCCTTAGCTTTATTAATAGCAGCAGCAGCAGGAGGATTAACCGCCGGTATAGTTGGATATGCAAAATTAAAAACCGGTGCAAATGAAATAATAATGACTCTTATGTTAAACAATGTAGTTATATTTGTTACAGGATATTTAGCAAACGGTCCATTAAAGCCTGAAGGTAGTGGAGTAGGACAAACAGAAAGAATTCAAGAAAGTGCAAAGCTTATGAAATTAGTACCTCAAACTCAGCTTACTATTGCACTAATATTAGTAGTTGTAGTAGCTATTATACTCCAGTACATGTTGGATAGGACTGTGTTTGGATATGAAATAAAGATAACCGGTTTTAATTTAAGAGCAGCACAAGTTGCTGGAATAAAAGTATCTAAAGCATCACTAATAACTTTTACCGTTAGCGGCGCTGTTGCAGGTTTAGGTGGAGCAGCCATGGTTCTTGGAGTTAACTACAGATTTATAGAAGGATTTTCACCGGGATACGGATTTGCAGGAATATCAATAGCAGCATTAGCAGCATACAGTCCTTTGGCTGTTATACCAGCAGCTTTTCTTATTGGTATTTTGAGAGCCGGGACAATAACCTTAAGTAGAACAACTGCAATACCAATAGAATTCGTTGATGTTATTCAGGTACTGATTATTATATTTGTTGCAGCACCAATGATGATTAGAGCAATAACAGGAAACTTTAAAAAGATAATAACAAAATTCAGTAAAAATACTAAAGAAAGTAGAGGTATAGAACAATGATGGAAATAGA
>JBEPWV010000274.1:0-2577 GCA_041642175.1 Clostridia bacterium | reverse complement strand
TATAGAAAGAATATCTTGAGCTGTTTCTATATTTGTTATCAACCAGGTTTCGTTTATCGAGGCAACCTTTAAGTCGTATAAACCTACAATATTTAAACTCAAACTTCCGCCTCCTGGTGGAAGGATAACGGCATCGTCACCTAAGTCCAGGCCTGATTTCACTGCCAAATCTCTACCTATTATTACTTCGTCTTTTCTTTCAGGAGATCTTCCTTCGTAAATATTGCTATTGATTTTATATATTTTATCGGCATCTTCAAGATTGAATCCTCTAATAAGAACTTGAACTATATCTTCTTCATAATCTAAATTAGAAGGACCATCTACTGCAGGAGATATATTGATTATATTAGAACTGCTAATATTTGTTTCATATAATACACGATCATAATTATCTATAGTTTTTTCTTCATTTGTAGGGTTAATAGTTATATGAGAAGAACTTCCAATTGTTGTCTCAAGCAAATTAATTTGAAGACCCTGTATCAATGATCCTATAAAAAGCTGTACAGCTACACCAACAGAAATGCCTAAAACAATTAATATGGTTTGACCTCTACCGGACTTTAAAAATCGAAGGGCTATCTTAAATGCTAATCTCATTAAAGTCATCCTCCTTCAGTTTTACAATATCTTCATAGGATTTTAGATATACATCGCCCCCAATTAAATTAAAAGAATTCATATTTTTTTGAAATGCACTACCACCTAAAATAATCTTAATAGAATCTTTTGATTTCCTGCGAACCTCTTTTATAAGCTTTTGGGTTTCAAAAAGCAAATAGTAGTCAGTAACACTTACAGCAGCATATTTAGGATTTTCTTTTTCAATAGCTAAGGAGACCTGATCTCTAGGAGTATTACTTCCGATATAAATAGAACTATAGCCATTTAATGTAAAAAAATCTGAAATCATTCTCAAACCAATTTCGTGATATTCCTGTTCAGGACATGCTAAAACTACTTTGATTCCTAACTGGTTAATTTCTTTTTTTTGATTAATTATTTCTGGATAAACACATTCTATAACTGTTTTCACTATAGAAGTTTTAACGTGCTCCTGCCATATACAGTCTTCGTCATCTTCCGGACACTCATCAATACTGTAGAGAGCAGGTGTTAAAATTTCCTCATACAGCTGAGGAATCGTGAAAAGATTATTTTTAATACCATTTAAAGAGAAACTAATACATTCATCTTTATTGTTATTATTGAAATGTTTTATAAATTCCAACTTATATTTTTCCATAATTGCCTCCTAATCGATTACAGTTATGATACTATTATTTTGGAGGTTCTGAGGAGGATTTAACACAACCTGATTACCTTCTTCAATACCTGAATCAACAGAAGTGAAATATC
This sequence comes from Clostridia bacterium, assembly GCA_041642175.1. Taxonomy (GTDB): domain Bacteria; phylum Bacillota; class Clostridia; order Tissierellales; family Dethiosulfatibacteraceae; genus UBA8670. The sequence continues at coordinate 1,215 of JBEPWV010000274.1, read as the reverse complement.
CATCTGTAAGATTAGTTTCAATATATGTTTTTTTAACAGAATTATCATCAATTAAAAAAACATATTTCCCCTCATCATCTGTTTTTATGGCTTCATTTCTTATTAATAAGACATTAGCTTTTTTTTCAAGAGATATAAGGGCATCTCCATTGTATCCCGATACTATTTTTTTATCTGTTTCATCTATTAGTATTCTTATTTCAACTTTAGGAGTTTGACTTCCACTATTAGAATCAATAGTTGCTGTTTTTCCAACACTATATACAGAACCTGAATATGTTTTTCCTAGCCCATCCAGTGAAACATTTGACTGTTGGTTTCTTTCTATTAATATTGCATCTTCCTGAGGTACTAAAGAAACTAATTCATAAGTTGAATCATTGTATATAGAAATTAATGATGAATTATTTGTAACTCGACCTTCTTTTATATTAAATTCGGTGATTATACCATCTAAATTTGCAAAAATATTTCTTTCCGAAATACTTCTTTCAATACTAGCAATATCCAATTCTAAGGACTCCATTTGCAAATCAAGTTTATCAGATGCATTATCTTGATTGTTACTATAATTTGATAAATTAAGTTTAGCATCTTCATAAGTTATGACAGCATTTTTTAAATTAGATTCTAAATTTTCTACTACATCAACCTGTGCTTCGTATTCTTTTTGGCTTATAGCAGAATTTTCAAGTAAAATTTTATCAGTTTCTAAATCTTCTTTAGCTTTTTCCAGAACTCTCTCTATATTATTTAAATTAGTCTTGGCTTTTTCTAAAGCATTTGCAAGTAGAGATTTTTCTGAATTAGAGGATGTGCTACTTATATTTTCAAGATCTTTTTTCAACTGTTCCAAATTAAGTTTGGTTTTATCTAAAGAAGTTTTTAAGTCTGAAATTTCTAATTCAGCAATCAACTCACCTTTTTTTACATAATCATTTTTCCCGTAATATGTTTTCAATACTTCTAAATTTGGTGGTAAGCTAATAAATTCTGAATCATAAGCTTCAACTGTACCTGATATCTTAACAGTTTTTTCTATATCGCCGATGAATGAATTCATAGCTTTAACTTCTATAACACTTTCATCTCTTGAAAAAAAAACAAAATAAGTTATAATTATTAATAATATGACTATGACAACTGAAATTGTTTTTTTGTTTATTATTTTCATATTTTTACCCCTTTATAATTATTAAGTTATTAAATATTATA
>JBEPWV010000273.1:0-2579 GCA_041642175.1 Clostridia bacterium | reverse complement strand
TTTACCTGTAAGAAAAAAATTCTTAGGCTCGGATATATCTGAAGGCAATAAAATTACAAATTTAATTACTAAAATGGCTTTACTTAATAAAGATATAACTTTTAAATTCATAAGAGATAGAAAGATAATATTTAATACTCCTAAAAATACGACCCTTATTAACAAAATAACTACTTTGTATGGGGAAGATTTTTCAGGTTCTTTATTAAAAATAGAAAACAGCAAAGATAATGAATATAATGTGAAAGGATACATAAGTGATTTAAACTACTTTAGAGGCAATAGAAATCATCAAATGGTATTCGTCAACGACAGATATATAAAAAGCCCTAAAATAGCAGAAATAGTGGAAGAAAACTACAATACAGTAATACCATCTAACAAATTTCCAGGTTTTATCCTGTATATATACACTGAACCTAAAAATTTAGATGTAAATATTCATCCCCAAAAATACGAGATAAAGTTTAAGGATTTTGATAGTTTAAAAAAATCCTTAAATGAAATTTTATCAGAGACATTGAATAGAAAGATTTTCTCAAAAAAATATAAAATAAAAGAAGATAAAGAAAAATTTCTAGATTCTTTTTCTAATAACTACAGTAATCAAGACAAATCTATTAAAATTGATAAACCTATCCATGAAGATAAAGATATTGATATAGAAAACTTGGAATTAAATATTGATGAAGATTTAAATAGATTAAAAGAACAAGATAATGAAATAGAATTTTTAGATTCTTCTAACACTGGTGAAGTAAGAGAAGAAGGTATTTCAGAAAATTTAGACTTTTTTGAAAGCAGCAGTGAATATAAATCAGATAAAAAGTTAATTAATTTTAATAATCTTCATTATATAGGATATATTTTTGATACTTATATTTTATTTCAAGATTTTAAGAAAAGAGTTCTTTATATATTAGATCAGCATGCTGCTCATGAAAGGATTAATTACGAAAATTATATAGAAAGATATAAGAATAGAAAAATCAATGTACAGGAAATATTAGTACCTATTAAGGTCAGTCTTTCTTCTACTGAACATGATAAAGCACTTGAAAACAAACAATTATTTGGAGAATTTGGTATGGATATTGAAAGTTTTGGAAGTAATACTATTATTATAAGATCTCTTCCGTCTTTCTTAAAAAATACAGACTCTAAGCAGCTGTTCTACAGTTTATTAGAAGGATTGGATAGTTTTGAAAAAAGCAATATAGAATTAGATGCGTTAATAAAAAAGGCCTGTACCGACTCTGTAAAATCAGGAGACATACTTTCAAGGGAAGAGATTAAGTCTTTAATCGATAATTTATTAAAATGCGAAAAACCTTATACATGTCCTCATGGTAGACCTATAATCGTAGAATTAGATGAAAAAGATTTTAAAAAGATATTTAATAGAATTAAAAGTTAGAGGATGATTTGAATGGAAAAAGATAAACTAATAGTAGTACTTGGTCCTACATCAGTTGGAAAAACCAAGGTTTCAGTAGATATAGCAAAAAATATTGATTCGGAAATTATTTCTACTGATTCTATGCAGATATATAAAGAAATGGATATTGGTACAGCTAAAGTTACTGAGGGTGAAAAAGAGGGTATAAAACATCACATGATAGATTTAGTAGGACCTGATAAAGAATTTACAGTCTATGATTATCAAAATTTATCTTTAAAAATTATAGATAATCTACTGCAAGGAAATAAAACACCAATTCTAGTAGGGGGAAGTGGCTTATATATTAATTCTATTCTCTACGACTTGGATTTTAACAAAGTATCTTCCAATGAAGATGTAAGAGAAAAGTATTATAACCTTGAAAAAGAAAAAGGGAAGATGTACATCTACAATATGCTAAAAGAAAAAGATCCTGAAGCAGCTGAGAAAATACATCCTAATAATGTAAAAAGAGTAGTTCGAGCTTTAGAAGTACTGGAAATTACAGGAGAAAAATATTCTCAAAACAGTAATTTTAGAAAATATTCTAATAAATATGATTTTATTATAATTGGCTTGGAAATGAATCGAGAATTACTGTATAATAGAATTAACACGAGAGTAGATGAAATGATTAAAGAGGGCTTAATTAAAGAAGTAAAAGAACTTTATGATAAAGGTTATGACAAGTCGTATCAATCAATGCAGGCAATAGGATATAAGGAAATTATAGACTTTTTAGAGGGTGATATATCCCAAGCCGAAGCAGTAAGATTGATAAAAAGAAATACCAGAAGGTTTGCAAAACGTCAAATAACATGGTTTAAACCTGATGATAGAATAAAATGGTTTGACATGACTAATTATAAAGAGGAGTACCAAAGTACATTAAACAAAATACTGTTATATATTAAAGAAAGGGGAATACAAATTGAAACAAACAATTAATCTACAAGATTCTTTTTTGAATCGAGCGAGAAAAGAGAAAATATCATTAATAATTTATTTAACAAATGGGGTTAAAATGACAGGGTTAGTACAGGGTTTTGATAATTATGCTATAATTTTTGAATCCTTTGGAAAACAGCAGCTTATTTATAAACATGCAATTTCAACAATAGTTACTGAACAAAGAATT
>JBEPWV010000272.1:0-2585 GCA_041642175.1 Clostridia bacterium | reverse complement strand
ATAGATACTATAATACCAAAAAAAGACGAAGAATTTGAAGTTACTTTAGAGAAAGTAGAAAGTTTAGGACATGAAGATGGAAGAGTACTATTTAAATCCTTAAGAAAAATAGCTCAAGAAGAAAATGAGCTAGTTGATATTGAAAAAGTACATAAATTAAAAGAAAAACTTAATGAGCTTAAAGAGCTATTTAATAAGACTACTGATATTACAGACGTTAGTTTAAAAGAGGAACTAACAAAGAAAGAGTACAATAAAATTAATAATAGAATAATAGAACTTGAAAAAAGCATAGTAAATTTAACAATGTCAAGTGGAAAATAATCATAAATAAAAAATCCCTTAGATTTTTAATAATCTAGGGGATTTTTTAACTATTAAAAACAATTAAAGCAAGAAGTACTACAACAATTACTATACCTACTAAATAAATAGAATATGTAATACTATTCATTTTATATTTAGTTTCATCAAAATCTTTCTTAATGGTAGTGTACCTTTCACTATCTTTAATTTTCTTTACAGCTTTTTCTTTGATTTGTAAATTTTCATTATTATGAATTTTGTTCGTTGTATTAAACTCAATATTTTCCTTAGAATTAGGTTTATAATCTTTAACTTTAGTTTTTAAATTTTCTGTTCTCGATCTTGTTTTGTTTTTCCCTTCATATAGAGATTCTTTCAGTTCGCTTTTCAAATTTTTGAAAATTTTCGTTTTATATTTTTGTTTGGTTTTCCTATTTTTAATATTGTTGTAGATGCTGAAAGTTAAAGATTCCAGTTTTTTCATTGGACTGATGTTATTTTGAAACTCTATGTTGGCTGTATATTTAATGATGAAAGATATAAAGTCTGCAGTTTTCAATAGTAAGTTATCAAATATTCTAAGGATAAAGGTTGATGTTAAGAACAAGAATCTTAAGACAGGAATATACAGATGATTCTCTAAGGATATCCAATTTTCAGATTTATTAAAGTAGTCTAAATGACCACTGTTTTTATTTTCTTTTCTTAGTTTAGGTAATACATACTTTAAATATATAAATACTCCTAATCCAATAGTTATAAAAGAAGATGATATATTTCCCAGTGAGTAAAATTGGATGCTGTGAATAGAATTTGGATCTATATTAAAAATGCTGTAAATATTAAAAAAATACTTTTCAAATACGTTAGGAGTAATACCTACATATATTATAATAAAGGATGATATAACCATAGGGAAAAGAGCCCTTTTATTTATATATCGTCTATAAGAGGCATAATATTTACTGTTGTCTTCTACAAATAAACTTATGTATAATTTAAGCAAATAAGCCGTTGTAATAGAACTTCCCAGTGTAAATAAAATTTCAATACTTATTCTGGTAAAATCAGAAAATTCATGCAAAAATTCAGATAAACTGTGGTGAATTAAAGTTTTGCTTAAGTAACCGTTAAATCCAGGCATACCTATAATTGCACAAAAACCAATAAAAAATGTAATTTTTAAAATAGGTTTAAATCTTCCGAATCCGTAGAGTTTGTTAATATCTAATTCATGAGTAATCATGTAAATTATACCAACTCCCATGAATAACATAACTTTAAAAACTGCATGATTAAATATATGAAACATTGTACCGTATACAGCTAAATAACCATGATCTTTTAAAAGTCCTATAAGTCCAATACCTAAAAATAAATAACCTACTTGACTCATAGTACTGTAAGCTAAAGTTCTTTTAATATTTACTGGGTATAAAGCTAATATACCTCCTGTAAATATATTTGTAAATCCAAATATAACCATTAAGTAGGAAAGATACATATCATAATCCATTAAAAAAATTACAGTAATTAAAACTCCAAATATACCTGTCTTAACTAAAATACCTGATAAAATAGCACTTGCAGGCGTAGGAGCAGCAGGATGAGCTTTGGGAAGCCACATATGAAGGGGTACCAAACCTGCCTTGATACCGAAACCAATTATCAAAAGACCACTTATGACGTATTTTATGTAGCCTAAGCCAGGCAAAAGATGAGATAACTGTGTAATATTTAAGACTTGAGTATAGGAATACATTATAAAAATACCCATTAGGAGTATCATACCTCCGGCAACAGCCATAGACATATATGTTACTCCAGCTTCATGAGCTTCATCATCTTCATCGTGAATTATCAGTGGGTATGATGAAAAGGACATTATTTCAAAAAAAGTAAATAAATTTATTATATTTTCTGAAATAAAAATTCCAAGGGTACTTATATATGTAATCATAAAGAAAAAGTGGTATCTATTTCTATGAATATAGCCAAATAAGTACTGACTTGAATAAATATTAACTATAAACCATATAAAACTTGTTAGGAAAACAAACACATATCTAAAAGAATCAAGCTTTAAATATAATCCTGTTCCCATTACATAGGAGACTTGATAAGTTATACTTTCTGTTTCAATATATTTAAATAAATATATAACTACAACTAGATTTATAAGTGTAGATAATATATTTATAATATTTCTTAAAAATTCATTCTTCTTTCCAACAAAATATGAAACTGCTGTTGTTATGGTTGGAAATAGTAAGATAAAT
>JBEPWV010000271.1:0-2599 GCA_041642175.1 Clostridia bacterium | reverse complement strand
TAACTTTTAACCACTGGTTAAAAGTTAACCGTTTTTTTATTTAAAATTTTTTTATAAGTATTGAAAAATCAGCACTTAGACTTTGGCATGATAAATGCATATTATATAAGAAACAAATTTCAGGAGGTATTATATATATGAATTTACCATTAGAAAATATTAAGATAGTTGATTTATCAAGAGTTTTAGCGGGACCCTACTGTACTATGGTTCTAGCAGATATGGGAGCTGAAGTACTGAAGGTTGAAATGCCTGGAAAAGGCGATGATTCAAGAGCATTTGGCCCTTACGTTAATGATGAAAGCGCTTATTTTATGAGTTTAAATCGTAACAAGAAGAGCATGACTTTAAACTTAAAAAAAGAAGAAGGAAAAAAAATACTAAGAAAACTAGTAGAAGATGCAGATGTAATTGTAGAAAACTACAGACCTGGAACTATGGAGAAATTAGGATTGGGATATGAAGAATTAAAAGAAATTAATCCAAAACTAATCTATGCTGCATCCTCAGGATTTGGTCACACAGGACCTTACAGCCTAAGACCTGCATATGATGGAGTAATACAAGCGATGGGTGGAATTATGAGTATAACCGGCCCTAAAGGTGGAGATCCTACAAGAGTGGGACCATCAGTGGCTGACATTTTTTCAGGACTTTTTACAGCTATAGGAATTTTATCAGCAGTACTTGAAAGAAATGAAACCGGCAAAGGAACAAAAGTTGACGTATCTATGTTGGATTGTCAGGTAGGAATACTGGAAAATGCTATAGCTAGATATTTTGCTACCGGGGTATCACCTAAGCCAGCTGGGAACAAACATACATCAATAGTTCCTTTTGAACCATTTGAAACCAGCGATGGACAATTTGTAATAGCAGCAGGAAATGACAACTTATGGGCAAAATTATGTATAGCTATGGAAAAAGAAGAATTAATAAACGACGAAAGATTCAAAACTAATGCATTAAGAAATAATAATTACGACGAACTTAGACCTTTAATAGCAGAAGAAATCAAGAAGAAAACAACTGAAGAGTGGAAGGAAACCCTTTTAGTTGCAGGAGTACCTAGCGGACCAATAAACAATATGGAAATGTTAGTTAAAGATGAGCAGGTATTAGCAAGAAATATGATACAAGTGGTAAAGCATCCTGTAGCTGGTGAACAACACCTTCCAGGAATTCCAATCAAAATGGATGGTGTATCAGATGATATAAGATTTCCGGCTCCGGTACTAGGACAGCACAGTGAAGAAGTTCTTACTGAAAAACTTGGATACTCTAAAGAAGAAGTAGAAAAATTAAAAGAGGATGGTGTACTGTAATGGTAATTTATGGATTTGGATTAGTAGCAATTTGTATGTTTATAGGGACATTTTTAGGAAGAAGTTTAGGTGTTATATTAGGAATAAGCGGAAACGTAGGCGGCGTTGGTTTTGCGATGTTACTTTTAGTAGCCATAACCAACTATCTAGAAGGAAGAGGAAAACCCCTTCACGAAAACACACAAAATGGTATTAGACTTTTAAGTGCTTTGTACATACCAATAATTGTAGCCATGGCTGCTAGACAAAATGTTGTGGCGGCCTTTGAAGGTGGAGCGGTAGCATTTTTAGCAGGAGGAGTAGCAACAATAGGAGCTATGCTTTGCATACCTTTTATTACTAAGCTCACTGCACCAAAAAAAGATGAAGAAGCAGCATAATACGGGAGGTATAAAATGTTAAGTATAATAGAAGGAATTTTTAAAAGTTATGGTTTAGTAGGAGCATTTTTGCTAGTTGCACTTATCATGTTGGCTTCTTATGCATTTGCTAGTTCTATCAAACAAAGAAGAATGGGGTCAGCTATTGCTATAATAGCAGGATTAGTAATAGCTTATGTATCCGGAAAATATACAGGTGGTACTTCAGGTATAGCTGACATAGGAGTATTTTCGGGATTTGGATTATTAGGTGGCGGAATGATGAGAGACTTTGCAATCATCTCGACAGCCTTTGGAGTAAAAGTAGAAAATTTAAAAAGAGCAGGAATACCTGGAAGTATAGCATTGGTATTTGGAGTAATTTTTTCATTTATAGTTGGTAGTGTTATTGCTTATATGTTTGGATATACAGATCCAGTAGATGTAGCAACAATAGGAGCTGGAGCGGTAACCTTTATAGTTGGACCGGTTACAGGTGGAGCACTAGGAGCTAGCTCAGAGGTTATAGCATTATCTATAGCTGCAGGAGTAGTTAAATCCATACTCACAATGATAATCACACCTTTCATAGCACCGATAATCAAACTAGACAATCCAACAGCAGCGATGGTATACGGTGGAATGATAGGAACAACAAGTGGAGTTGCAGGAGGTTTAGCAGCAACGGATCCAAAATTGATTCCTTACGGAGCAATGACGGCAACTTTTTACACAGGATTAGGAAGTTTACTTTGTCCTTCGGTACTATTTTTAGCAGTAAGAGCATTAATAGGTTAATAAATTTCAATTGAATAATAGATACTAAGATGCAGATTTTTGTATCTTAGTATCTTATTACGTCGGGAGGAAAAATGAGAGAAAAACTAGAAGAACTAAAAGAAAAAAAAGCCAAGA
>JBEPWV010000270.1:0-2618 GCA_041642175.1 Clostridia bacterium | reverse complement strand
CATGCCAGTAGCAATACATTCCATAGGAGATAAAATGATGGATATGGCCTTTGATAGCATCGAAAAGGCTAACAAAGAAACCGGTAAAGAGTTAAGACATGGTATAGTCCACTGTCAAATTACAACAAAAGAACTTTTTGATAGATTTAAGGAAAATAATGTATCTGCATATATACAACCTATATTTGCATCTACGGACTGGGAAGTAGCTCCAGAAAGAATAGGAAAAGAAAGAGCAGAGTACTCATACAATTGGAGAAGATATTATGATATGGATATCATTGCTTCCTTCGGAACAGATAGTCCTGTTGAAAGTCCAAGTCCCCTTGAGAATATTTATTCAGCAGTTACTAGAAAGGATTTTGATGGTAATCCGGAAAATGGATGGCTGCCCGACCAAAAGCTTACCGTTGATCAATCAGTAGTAGGATATACATATAATTCTGCATATATGTCTTATGAAGAAAATATTAAAGGAACTTTAGAAAAAGGTCAATTGGCAGATATGGTTGTATTAAGTCAAGATATTTTTACTATCGAACCTGAGAAGATAAAAGATGTAAAAATAGAAAAGACAATAATAGATGGAGAAATTGTATATGAACAATAAAATAAAATAATTCAAATAAAGTTCGTTATAATACGAACTTTATTTTTTTATATTAAAATAAATACCCGGAATTTCATTGACATTCAAAAATATATTTTGTATTATATTAGTACAAAAGAAAAAAGGAGAATTGAATGAATTCCTCAGTTTATAGAATATTTGTAGAAAAGAAAAAAATGTTTGGTACTGAAAGAGATACACTGATAAATGATTTTAAAAAGAATTTAAATATTAAAAAATTAAAAGATTTAAGAATATTAAACAGATATGACATATCAGGTCTTTCTAATAAAGATTTTAAAGACTCCATTTTTAAAGTTTTTGCTGAAAAGAATCAAGACAATGTATATTTTGAAAAAATAGATTATGAAGGAGAAATTTTCGGTGTTGAGTATTTACCAGGACAATTCGATCAACGTTCGGATTCTGCTTCACAATGCCTTCAAATTATTACAGGAAAAGAAAGACCTTTAGTAAGGTATGCTCAAATTATTATTTTGATAGGAGATATAACTCAGAAAGAAATAAAAAAAATAAAAGATTATTATATTAATCCGGTAGATTCAAGAGAAGCGTCTCTTCTTAAACCACTTACTTTAGAGATAGCATATCCAGAACCACCGGATGTTTCTATTTGCAAAGGGTTTTTAGAGTATTCAAATGAAGAGCTCGAAAAAATCATTGAAGAAAATTCTCTTGCTATGAATATGGATGATATAAAGTTTTGTCAAAATTATTTCAAAGAAAAAGAAAAAAGAGATCCATCTATTACAGAACTTAAGGTCATAGATACCTATTGGTCAGATCACTGCAGACATACTACTTTTTCAACTAAGATTAATAATGTTGACTTTGAGGAAGGTATATTGACAAAAAGAATTGAAGAATCCTATGAAAGTTATTTGAATTCAAGAAAATTTGTATATAACAAAAGAAAAAAAGACATCAACTTAATGGATTTAGCAACTATTAATATGAAAGAAATCAGAAAAAAAGGATTATTAAATGATTTGGAAATATCTGATGAAATTAATGCCTGTAGTATACAAACAAAAGTAGATATTAATGGAAAGGATGAAAATTGGCTGATAATGTTTAAGAATGAAACTCACAACCATCCTACAGAAATAGAGCCTTATGGTGGTGCGGCAACATGCTTAGGAGGAGCTATAAGAGACCCTCTTTCCGGCAGATCTTATGTTTATCAAGGAATGAGAGTAACAGGAAGTGGAGATCCAAGAAGAAAAATAGAAGACACTATTGAAGGTAAACTACCTCAAATTAAGATAACAAAAGAAGCAGCTAAAGGCTTTAGTTCCTACGGGAATCAAATAGGACTGGCTTCCGGAGAAATTAGAGAATATTACAATGAAGGATTTTTAGCGAAGCGAATGGAAGTAGGAGCGGTAATAGCTGCTACTCCTAAAGAAAATGTTAAAAGAGAAAAACCGAAAGCCGGAGATATTATACTCCTTGTGGGAGGAAAAACAGGAAGAGATGGGTGCGGCGGAGCTACAGGTTCATCTAAGGCTCACACAGAAGAATCCATAGAAGAATGCAGTTCTGAAGTACAAAAAGGTAATCCACCAGAAGAAAGAAAAATTCAAAGACTTTTTAGGAATCCAGAGGCAAGTAAATTAATTAAAAAATGTAATGACTTTGGTGCTGGAGGAGTCTCTGTTGCCATTGGGGAATTAGCAGAAGGGTTGAGAATAGATTTAGATTTAATACCTAAAAAATACGAAGGTCTAGATGGTACTGAACTTGCAATTTCTGAATCTCAAGAACGTATGGCTGTCTTAATAGATAAACTGGATAAAGAAGAATTCATCCAACTAGCATCAAAGGAAAATTTAGAATGTACAAAGGTAGCAGAAGTAACAGAAGAAAAAAGATTAATAATGACCTGGAGAGGAAAAAAAATATTAAATATTTCAAGAGAATTTTTAGATACAAACGGCGTTAGTCAGAATACAGATATACTTGTGTCAGAACCTGATAATCCAAA
>JBEPWV010000269.1:0-2622 GCA_041642175.1 Clostridia bacterium | reverse complement strand
CCTTTATTTTAGCTAACTTCTCTTTAGTTAATTCCTTCAATTTAGCTTCATCATGAACCTTAACTTTGCCTGTACCTTTTACAGTTATTGCCTTAAGATTTTTAGAACCCATAACAGCTCCAACTCCGGATCTACCTGCTGCTCTGTCTTCGTCATTCATAATAGCTGCAATCTTACTTAGATTTTCTCCACCAGGTCCTATAGCAAGTACTTTAGTGCCCTTTGGTGCATCTTTAGTAAGATCTTTTGTAGTTTCAGATACATATTTACCCCATACACTAGATGCGTCTTTTAATTCCACCTTATCATCTTCAATAGAAAGGTATACAGGTTTTTCTGATTTTCCTTCAAATATTACTGCATCATATCCAGCTGATTTTAATTCTGCACCCCAGAAACCTCCTGAGTTTGAAGATGCTATCGTACCGGAAAGTGGTGATTTAGTAACTACCATGTATCTACCACCGGTAAATGCAGGAGTTCCTGTCAGTGGTCCTGTCATAACCATTAGTTTATTATCAGGACTTAGTGCATCAACCTTAGGGTCAACTTCATCCATCATCATCTTTGTACCTAAACCTCTACCACCAATAAATTTCATTGCTAATTCTTCATTTAGGTCTTCAACTTTAATCTGTCCATCAGTTAAATTTACTCTTAAATATTTTCCATTATAACCATACATAAAAAAACCTCCATTTATATTTTTACTATATATAGATGCAATGTTTATGCCAACTAATATAGTCAATAATTTAACACCTATTGTATCTATTATCAATATAAATAAAGGTTAATGTGTCGATAATGAACACGTATCCTTATTTTTCGTTATTTATTTGTCAATTAATATAAGATTTGTTTGATTTTGTGTGTCATTTAATCTATCATTGTCATATTATGTAACACTGATTTTATACTCTTTTATCTTTCTATATAGAGTATTTCTACTAACTCCTAAAATTTCCGAGGCTTTAGTTATGTTGCCTGAAGTTCTATTTATAATTTTTTCTACATGTATTCTTTCAACTTCTTCTAAACTTAAATTTTCTTTGCTTTCAAAACTTGGACTTCCATTGTGTTTAATTTTTTTACTGAAAAAATCCATAGGCAAATGTTCTGTGTTAATAATTAATTCTATTAAATTTTCAAGCTCTCTTATATTTCCCGGCCAATCGTATTCCATAAGGTATTCCATGTACTCCTCAGGAATCTCAATTATTTTCTTGTTGAGTTTTCTTGATATTCTTTTCATGAAATAATTTATTAAAAGAGGTATATCTTCTTTTCTTTCTCTTAAGGAAGGAAGTTTCAAAGGAAGAACGTTGAGTCTATAATATAAGTCCGTTCTGAAATTACCTTTTCTTGTTTCTTCTCTCAAATCCTTATTTGTCGCTGCTATTATTCTCACATTTATTGGAATTTCGTCTGTACCGCCTATTCTTCTTACAATACCTTCTTCAATAACTCTCAGAAGCCTTGTTTGAAGATCTATTGGCATTTCCCCTATTTCATCTAAGAATATTGTCCCCCCATCTGCTATTTCAAACTTCCCAGGATGTCCGCCTTTTTTTGCTCCTGTAAAGGATCCTTCCACGTACCCAAAAAGTTCGCTTTCTATAAGGTTTTTAGGTATAGCTCCACAATTGAGTGCTACAAAGGATTCGTCATTTCTTTTACTGTGATTTTGTATAGATTGTGCAAATATTTCCTTTCCTGTACCGCTTTCTCCTAATATTAACACTGTAGATTTACTATCAGAGATTTTTTTTGCATATTCTATTGTGTTTTTTATGATTTCCGACTCACCAATTATTTTGTCAAAGGTGTATATTGCTCTACTACCGGTAATTTTATTGGCAAGTTTTCTAACTTTTTTGACATCCTTAAATACAAATACAATTTCCTGTACTTCTCCCTGGGAATCTGCTACAGGATATGCGCTCACATTTACTTCTTCTTTATTTAACCCTAGATTTACATATACATCCTTTTGAAGTACATCCTGTCCTTTTTTAATTATTTCAGCAATGCTATCCCAGTCTCTAATTACTTCGCTGATTCTTTTCTTCTTAATTTCTTCTTCTGTATATCCAAACATCTTTTCAAGATATTTATTAGCCATCTTTATTTCGCCGTAAAAATCACTGGTTAAAATTGCCGCGGGTATAGAGTTTAAAATAGTTTCAATATAATTTTTACTTAATGTCAATTTTCTATTAAATTCTTTAATCTTCAACATATTTTCTATTGCATTAACTGCAGCCGCAACTATTCCTAAGGTGTGTGGATGAACGTTTTCTATATCTCCCGTCAGGTCCAAGCAGCCTATAATTTCACCTTTTGGATTTCTAATAGGAGCTCCTGAACAGGTCCATTTATGAAAAACCTCAACATAGTGTTCTTTTCCAGATACCTGGAGAGGTCTTTCTTCAACTATAGCTGTTCCCATACCGTTGGTTCCTATATATTCTTCTCCCATATATGCTCCAGGGACTAAGGCATTCTCAAAAGCTTTTTTTAATATATTTTCATCTCCAATTACATTTAAGATGCAGCCCTCTTCATCCGTCAAAATAGCAAAAAAGCTGGATCCTTTAACAAAATTATATAGATTTTCAA
>JBEPWV010000268.1:0-2624 GCA_041642175.1 Clostridia bacterium | reverse complement strand
TAGAAAGATATTTTTTATATTTAAAAGAGATTTAAAGGTCAGCGTAAGAAATTTTATGACCTTATATATTATAGTTGTACCGATAATATTTGCTGTAATAATCAATGTTTTCTCACCGGGAATTAACGACACCACAGTTGAAATAGTTTTAATCGAGGGAGAGAATCAAGAACAAGGCGAATATTTTGAGCAGTTTGCAAAAGTTGAATTTCTCAACAATCTTGATGAGATGGAAGAAAGGGTAAAAAAAAGAGATAACATAATTGGTGTAGCTCCTGATGGAAATAATGAGTATTTCATCTTAACTCAAGGAAATGAACCTACTTATGTAGTAGATTACGTAAAAAATCTTGTGACTTTTGATCATTATGATATAAATGTGGAAGATAGCCAGGCTGAAATAGTGGATTATGGTAGGGACATATCACCTCTTAAAAGATTAATGGTTAACGTAGCAGCTATATTTACCTCGGTATTAGGTGGGATGATAATAGCATTAAATATTGTTGAAGAAAAAACTGATAATACAATAAGTGCTATACATTTATCACCAGTGTCTAGACTAGGTTTTATAGCAGGAAAAAGCTTGATAGGAGTCTTCGTTCCGGTGGTAGGTACCTTTCTAATGTTATTTATTACGGGATTTAGAGATATAAATTACTTCCATGCATTTCTAATGGTTGTTACATCATGTATTATAAGCATAATGGTTGGCTTTATTGAAGGTATTAATAATGATGATGTAATGAATGCAGCGGGAAATATGAAGATGCTTTTCTTACCTTTGTTTGGAAGTATTGCAGGAGCAGAATTACTAGCAGATAAATGGCAGCCCCTTTTTTACTGGGTACCATTTTACTGGACATATAAAGGAAATAATTTAGTTTTATCTAACAGCGGTTCTTGGATAGATATAATAAAATATTCAGGTATAGTATTGGGCATAAGTATAATAGTATTTATAGTATTAGCACCAAAAATAAGAAAAGGATTAGAATAAGGAGGTTTTTATTATGCAAATATGGGGTATTTTAGCAGTAATATATGCTGTAGCAGTTGTTGTAATTGCTGTTGTAAAACCAGATAAAATTTGGAACATGAAGAAAATTGAACTCTTCAAAAAAGTGTTGGGAGATAGAGGAACAGAAATATTTTTCTACATTTGGGCAGTAATTTTCTTAGTTTTAGGTATTTGGCTGTTCACAAGATAGTCTTGTAAAACATTATACTCCTAGGGCAAAAGATTTAAGGTTTTTCTTAATCGAATTGTTTTAGGAGTGTTTTTTATAGGAATAAAATAGGTGTTTATTACATATTTTCTTATATATGTTATAATAAAAAATATATATAAATTCAGAGGATGGATAATAATGGACATAGAAAAAATAAAAGAGATACTAAAAAATAAAGAACGAGAACCCCTTGATATAGAAATGTATCATGCAGTTTTACTGCCTTTAATTAATATAGATGGAGAATTACATTTAATATATGAACTTAGAGCAAAACATATGAAAAGCCAACCTGGCGAAGTATCTTTTCCCGGAGGAAGAGTTGAGATTGAGGAAAATTTTAAAGAAGCAGCTGTTAGAGAAACCTATGAAGAGATAGGTGTAAAAAAAGAAAATATTAACGTAATTGGAGAGCTTGATTATCTAACAAGTACTGGGAATTTTATTTTGTATCCCTATGTTGGAGAGATAGTTAATACAAAATTAGAAGATTTGAAGCTTAATCCCGATGAAGTTGAAAAAATATTCACTGTACCTCTAAACTTTTTTTGTAAAAACGAACCGGAAATATATGAAATAAAATACGAACCAAATTTTAAAGATAATTTTCCATTTCATAAGATACAAAAGGGTAAAAAATACAACTGGAGAAATATGAAATACCCTGTGTACTTTTTTGAATATGAAGATCACATAATATGGGGTTTAACGGCAAAAATCACGAATAATTTCATTCAGTATATAAAGAAAAACATGTAGTTAGGAGGGATTATTATAGATACTTTATTTAAAGTGGAGAACTTAAGCAAGCATTATCAAATGGGGGAAATAACTGTAAAGGCACTTAGAGAAGCAAATTTTGAGATATATAAAGGTGAATTTATAGTTGTTTTAGGTCCCAGCGGATCTGGTAAGAGTACCCTTTTAAACATTCTCGGGGGGATGGACACGCCTACTGAAGGAAAAGTGTTTTTTGAAGATAGAGAAATAACAAACTTAAATGAAAAAGAACTCACCTTATACAGAAGAAATGAAGTTGGGTTTATATTTCAATTTTATAACCTTATGGGAAATCTTACTGCTAGAGAAAATGTAGAGTTGGCCGTTGAAATTTGTGAAGACACAATTGATATAGATAAGGTTTTAGATTCTGTAGGTTTATTAGAAAGAGCGGATCATTTTCCATCTCAAATGAGCGGTGGAGAGCAGCAAAGAGTAGCTATAGCTAGAGCTGCAGCAAAAAATCCTAAGGTTCTGCTGTGCGACGAACCCACGGGAGCACTTGATTATGAAACCGGTAAATCAATACTTAAAGTACTGAAAAAAATCAATAAAGAATACAATAGAACTGTAGCAGTAATTACTCACAATGCTTCAATAGGAGAAATTGCA
>JBEPWV010000267.1:0-2625 GCA_041642175.1 Clostridia bacterium | reverse complement strand
CCTAAGGTTATAAGAAAATTTTTAAATCTAAACGGAACTACCAGTTCTTCCTATCTTTTAATGGCTAGTATAGATATAGCAAGAAAAAACTTAGCTTTAAATGGTAAAAAAATATTTGATACTGTACTTCATCTTTCAAGATACGGTAGAGATGAAATCAATAAAATATACGGATTAAAAGCTTTCGGGAAAGAAATAATCGGAAAACCTGGAGTATTCAACTTTGATGAAACAAAACTTGTCGTAAATTCATGTGCTTTAGGAATTACAGGATTTGAATTATATGACATTCTAAGAGATGAGTACAATATTCAAGTTGAGTTGGGAGATTCCTATAACATTTTAGCAGTAGTAAGTTTGGGAGATGACTTTAACAGCATAAATACTCTTATTGAAGCATTAAAAAATATTTCAATAAAATATAGAAGTAGCATTAAAAAAGTAAATCACTTAAAAAATGTTGGTGAACTTGAAGTTGCTATGTCACCGAGAGAAGCTTTTTACAGTCACAGTGAAAAGGTAATTTTGTCAGATTCCATTGGAAGAATAAGCGGTGAATCAATAATGGCATATCCACCGGGAATACCGATTGTAACACCTGGAGAAGTAATTACTCAGGAAGTTGTAGAATATGCATTATACTTAAAGGAAAATAATGCATTGATTACGGACATAGAAGATGAAACATTAAAAACAATAAAAGTATTAAAATAAAAATAATTATTAAATTTATTTAAAGCATAATAGATAGCATGAATGGTTATATAACTGTTTATTCTATCTTTTTTAGTTTCAGAACAAAAAATATTGGGTATATAAAAATTAGATGCAATAAAATAGCATGTTAAATCATTATATGAATGAAAGGAGCTTCTAATGATAATATTTTCCAGCATAGATTTCGAAAAATCTATGACTAAACATAAAAAAGAACTTTCAATAGACGAAGAATTATTTGAAAAAATCGGAAATGACGATATGGAAGCCTTAGGAGAACTATATGATCAAACGGAAAGAGTAATGTATGCATACACTTTGTCCCTGGTAAAAGATCATGATGATACACTAGATATAATACAAGATACTTATTTAAAAATAAAGAGTGCAGCCCATTTATATAAACCAATGGGAAAGCCTCTTGCCTGGATGTTTACTATAGCTAAAAATCTTTATCTTGAAAAATTGAGGAAAGAAAAAAGAATGGTAAATATGAAAGACGAGCATATAGAAAATTCTATGGATTTGGCATTTGTTACAGAACCGGAAGATAAGATGGTTTTAGAGACAGCTTTAGAAGTGATATCCGATGAAGAAAGAGAAATTGTAATGATGTATGCTGTAGGTGGTATGAAACATAAAGAAATAGCAAAAAATTTAGAATTACCTCTATCTACAGAATTATCTAAATATCATAGAGCTTTAAAAAAATTGAAAGTTCATTTGGAGAGGAGAGGTTTTTAGCATGAATAAAAAAGAAATAGAAGAGAGATTGTATAATTCAGTACAGAAAGCTCCTATTAATTTAAAAAAAGATTTAATAAATACAGAGGTGGAAAAAATGAGAGAACATGATAATATAACTATTCAAGAAAGTACAAAGAAAAGATTTACTAATTGGAAACCATTTGTGGCAGTAGCTGCAATTATGATAGTTTTTTTAGCAGGATTTTTTGGGTATTACTCCGAATATAGAGCAGTTGACAGTATAGTATACCTAGATGTAAACCCAAGTGTAGAAATATCTACAAATAAACAGGATCAAGTTTTAGATATAAGAGCATTAAATGACGATGCCGAAGATTATTTAGATCATTATGAATTTGAAGGTAAGGATTTAGATACTGTTTCTATTGAACTGATAGATAGATTTATCGAAAAAGGATATTTAAATGAATCCCATAATACTATTTTGATATCAATAAGAAACGATAATGAAGAAAAAAGCAGAGAACAAAAAGAAAGGCTGAATACAAAAGTTAATGAATATTTAGAAAATAAAGATATTAATTCAGTAGTTTTAGCTCAATCTATAAGAGACGAAGATGACTTTGATGAGACTTACGAAATATCCGAAGGAAGATTAATCTTTATTGAAAAGCTTATAAGAGCAAATGAAAATTTTAAAATACAGGATTTGGTAAATTTATCATTAGAAGAACTTGTAACCTTAGCTGAAGACAACAATATAAATGTACAGTCTATAATAGATGATTATTACGACGATATGGAAGACTACGATGAAAATCTAATCTCAAGAGAAAGAGCGGTAGAAATAGCAATAGACAGAGTAGGCGGCGGAGAAGTAGATGAAGTAGAACTTGATGAAAATGATGGACGATACGAATATGAAATAAAAATAAAGTACAGTGATAATGAATACAAAGTAAAAATAGATGCAGTAACAGAAGACATAATAGAATTTGAAAGAAATGACATGGACGACGATGACATGGATGACGATGACATGGACGACGAAGATGATATTTACAATACAGATGATCTAATCACGAAAGAACGAGCCGTAGAAATAGCAATAGATAGAGTAGGCGGCGGAGAAGTAGATGAAGTAGAACTTGATGAAAATGATGGACGATACGAATATGAAATAAAAATAAAGTACAGTGA
>JBEPWV010000266.1:0-2626 GCA_041642175.1 Clostridia bacterium | reverse complement strand
TTTATTTAACATCAACTGCATCATTAAGGATGGGCTCCGGTCTTGTGTATAGTATAGTTCCTGAATCTATTGCTGATATTTTATCCGTTAAATTTGATGAAATAATCCTTAGACCAATTTATAACAACAAATCTTTTTTAAATAATGAAGATTATGAGGAAATAATGGATAAAATAAAGGGATCTGATGCAGTAGGTATTGGACCGGGATTAGGATGGGATGAAAGTAGAGAGTTATTAGTCCAAAGACTATTGAAAACGATAGAAAAACCTATAGTTTTAGATGCTGATGGAATAAACTGTATCTCAAATAACCCTGAAATTCTTAGAGACAAAGATAAAATCATCCTAACACCCCATGTAGGAGAAATGGAAAGGCTAATAAAAAAATCGAAAGAATATATAATAGAAAATCCAGAAAAATCAGCATTAGAATTTTCCGAAAAATATAATGTTATTACTGTACTTAAAAAATCAAATACTGTTGTGACTAATCCTGAAGGTGAAATTTATATTAATGAAACGGGAAATCCGGGAATGGCAACAGCAGGAAGTGGGGATGTACTGACAGGAATAATTGTATCTCTTATAGGACAGGGGTATAGTTGTTTTGATTCAGCAAAACTAGGAGTTTTCATTCACGGTCTAGCTGGGGATATGGCATCTTATAAATACAGTGAATATTGTATGACTGCTAAAGATATTATGGAATTTTTACCTGAAACTGTAAAATACTGTAAAAAATAAAAGCACTTTGAAAGTGCTTTTAGTAATCAATAATTTCGTAAACTCCTGTTACCATAAATATTGCATAGCTTTCTACATATACTCCTCTACCATCACTTCGAGGTATTATTAATTGATGATTTCTAGGAATCAATTCATCTTGTTGAATATCTACGCCGGAGGTAACATCAGATAATCCACCTTGCTCAGAAGTAATTGCATAGGCAGTACCTGCTCTTAAAATTATTTCTGAACCAGCTTCTAAAATTATCTTTTGATTTTCAGATAATTCAACTACTTCTAAAGTGCTGGAAGAAACCTTTAGATTATTAATTTTTTCTTCTAAAGATGTTATGGTCTTTTCCTGTTCTGATATTTTATTTTCTAGAGTTTCTACTATAATACTTTGTTCGCTTAGATTATCATCTACTTTTGTATTAAACTCATCTAAACGATAATCTAGATAACTTAATGTGATAAGTGGATCATCATTTTCAATATTACTGGAAGAAAACCCTATAACAGGATAAATAAGTATTATGGAAATAATAAATATAAAAATAATCTTCTTTTTCAAATTTTCAACTCCTTCTTTATAGCATTATTATTATTTTAAATTATTAATTAATAATAATCAATGAAAAATATGATAGAATTTTGACTTATATCGTGATAACATATATTTTGGTATATAATTAAGCATTAAAGGAGCTCAAAATGAATTATAAAAAATTACTATTAATCATATTAACTGTCAGCATAATTTTTTCCTTTGTCACAATATATGAAAGATATAATGCTGAAAAAAATTATAAAACTATAGAAATGATAATGGACTACAACGAAGTTGAAAAACTTTCTAAATATTCGGGTGAAGAAACTTTAGATTGGTTGACTTTTTTTAAAAATAATAAATTTACTAAAGTAAGCCTTCAGGAAGAATCAATAGATAGTCTCATGAAATCCGGAAAAGAAATAGATGCGGATATTATTTATAATATAGAAAGAAAATATGAAATATTTAATGAACTACCAGATACTTTAAAGCATGATATTAAAGAGGGTTTATTAGGGCAGTATGATTTATTAGTTAGATTATATAATGATGAAATATATAATTTTTTAGTCAATGGATTGGAAGAAAGGTATGAAGAAAGCTTTTATTCTACTTATTTTGATGAGGATACTAATTATGTAGTTTTAAAAGGAAGTGTAAAAGAACTTTTATTGGAAGAAACTACTAAATATTTAGATTATCTTGGGGAACCATATATAGAGAATCAATCATATTACAACTCTCAGTTAATTTATATAGGTGTAGGATATGATGAAGAAAAAATTAACAATATAAAAGATAGAGACTTAGGGTTATTATTGAGGCCAGTTAACTATAAACCATATTCAAAAAAATTAATCGAAAACTACATTGAAAAAGTAGATGAGTACAATGCAGATACCAGCTTAATGATTTTTCACGGCAAATCAATTATTGGATATCCAAAAGGTTATGTAGAATTATATGAATATCTAAACAAAAACAACACAATGCCGGTTTTAATAGAAACAGCCGTACAAAGAAGTCACATTGAACAGGATGGTATTGATAATCTAATTTACGACTTAAATTATAATGGTGTTAGAGGATTTTCTATATGGGATTATATTAGAGAAAGATATGCAGAATACAATTACGCTGGAACAGAAGAAATAGAAAATTCCTTATTTAGAGGGATTACCGAGAGAAATATAAGACTGATT
Organism: Clostridia bacterium; assembly: GCA_041642175.1. Classification (GTDB taxonomy): domain Bacteria; phylum Bacillota; class Clostridia; order Tissierellales; family Dethiosulfatibacteraceae; genus UBA8670. Next base: position 143 of record JBEPWV010000266.1, on the reverse strand, counting down.
TACTTTAAGCCTTATATGACTGAAAAAAACGTGTTTTTAATTGATAAGGAAGAATATCAAGAATCTTTTGATAGATTATACGAAAGGTTATCAGATCATAATATACAAATTGGGGAAATTCAAGAAATTAATAAAAATACCCT
>JBEPWV010000265.1:0-2629 GCA_041642175.1 Clostridia bacterium | reverse complement strand
CGAATAAAATACCAAATGCAAGTCCTAATCCTCCTAATGTTAATACGGCGTTAAATACACTATTCAATTGCTGCACCTCCTATATTGATAAGCTTGAAAAACCTAAGAAAGCTATTGACATTAATCCTGCTGTTATTAATGCTATTGGAAACCCTTTTAAGCTTTCAGGTACATCAGCTAGTTCTAATCTTTCTCTAATCCCAGCAAACAATACTATTGCTAAAGTAAATCCTATAGCTGCTCCAAGAGAGTTTACTATAGTTTCCATTAGATTAAATTCATTTTGAATATTAAGTATTGCTAATCCAAGTACTGCACAGTTTGTAGTTATTAGTGGAAGATACACTCCCAATGCTTCATAAAGAGATGGACTTGATTTTTTAAGAAACATTTCTACAAATTGCACTAAGGAAGCGATGATTAATATAAAAGCTATTGTTTGCAAATATTGCAATCCAAAATTATCTAATATCGCTACCTGTACTAACCATGTCATAATCGAAGCTAGTGTCATAACAAATGTAACTGCAACACCCATTCCTAACGCAGTTTCAACTTTTTTCGAAACTCCTAAGAAAGGACAAATACCTAGAAATTTTGCCAATACAAAGTTATTAACCAGTACAGCTCCGATGAATATACTAAAAAAATTCATAATTTATCCTCCTTATTAAGCTGTTATTTTTTTGGAAATAAAATTTACTAAACCGATTAAAAATCCAAGAGCCAAAAATGCTCCCGGTGGCAATATCATAATTAATGCCGGTTCAAAGGATCCACCAAAAATAGTAGCTCCAAATAAACTTCCACTTCCTAATAATTCTCTAACCATTCCTAACACTGTCAGGGCAAGTGAAAAACCAATACCCATACCAATAGCATCAAAGATTGAAGGTACAACATCATTTTTTGATGCATATGATTCAGCTCTTCCAAGTATAAGACAGTTTACAACTATCAAAGGAATAAACAACCCTAAAGATTTATATAATTCTAATGCAAAAGCATGCATGAACATGTCTATTAAAGTAACAAAAGTTGCTATTACAACTATGAAAACCGGAATTCTAATCTTATTAGGTATAAATTTCCTCAAAGATGCTATAACAACATTAGAACCAAATAAAACTGCTGTAGTAGCCAAACCCATAGCTAAACCGTTCAATGCAGATGTTGTAACTGCAAGAGTTGGACACATTCCTAACAATTGAACAAAGATAGGGTTTTCTTTAATAATTCCGTTTTTTAAATTCTTCACTAAATTCACTTTAAACCCTCCTAATTAATATATTCATTAAAAATATCCAAAGCATTATTAACAGCACTTGTATATGAACTTGATGATGTAGTTGCTCCAGCAACTGCCTGAATTTGATTGTCTTCACTAACACCAGATTTAACTACTTCAATGTCCATATCATCCGTTTTACCTACAAACTGCTCTTTGAACTCTTCATTTTGAACATTAGTACCTAGACCAGGAGTTTCCAGCATTGATAAAACTTTTACACCAACTACTTCACCATCAGGTGAAATACCTACAAAAAGTTCAATATCTCCCCCATAACCTGCTACAGTACTTAAAGTTCTTATTCCATATCCAACAACATCCCCTGATTCATCTACAGCATTTTTAGCATCTATAAATTTTTCGTTTTTATTTTTTATTTCGTTGATTATGTCTTCATCCATGTCTTCAAAATTTGAAGAACCCGGAACAACAGCCATAGCAACTTCAGGTCCTGAGCTGGCTTCTTCTTCAGCTGCTACTATAAGATCTGCTGTTACTATATTTGAAAAAGCAAGTAACCCTCCTGCTATCGAAGTTATCATTAAAAGCACTAATCCTAATTTTACAATTTCATTTTTCATCATTTTTTAGCACCTCCAAATACTTTTGGAGCTGTATATTTTTCAATTATCGGTGTAGCTACATTCATTAGTAATATTGAATAAGACACACCTTCTGGAGTTGCTCCAAAAATTCTTATTAACATTGTGAATATTCCTGCACCTATACCAAAGACTATTTTACCTTTTGATGTAACAGGACTTGAAGCATAATCAGTTGCCATAAATATTGCTCCCAGTATCAATCCACCACCGAATACGTGGTATCCTACTAATAGAAGACTTCCTTCATAAACAAATGCTATTACTGCAACAGTACCTATGTATGATACTGGTATTTTCCAAGATATAACTCCTCTGTATAACAAATATAATCCACCAATTATTAATAGAATTGCTGAAGTTTCTCCTATACATCCTGGAACTCTACCTAAAATTACATCTGTTAAGGGTTGTAGATTGCCTTCTGCTCCTTTTACTATCTGTAATGGTGTTGCAGCCGACACAGCATCTACTCCCGCCGGGTTTTCCCATCCTAACATTTTTGTAGGCCATGATGCTAAAAGCATAGCTCTACCTGCTAATGCTGGATTTATAAAATTATGTCCTATTCCACCAAATACTTGCTTAGCTACTGCTATTGCAAATACAGAACCTATTAATGGTATCCACCATGGTGCAGACGGTGGTAGATTAAATGCTAATAATATTCCAGTTACAACTGCACTTAAATCCTTAATTGTAACTTCTTTTTTTAGTAATTTTTGAATTATTGCTT
>JBEPWV010000264.1:0-2630 GCA_041642175.1 Clostridia bacterium | reverse complement strand
AGCTTTATCAGGTTCCATTTATTATATGGGCAAATTACGATATTGAAGAAGATTATTTAGAAGAAATTTCTATTAACTATCTTTCTTCTCTACTTTTAGAAACTGCAGGTGTTGAAACTACAACGTATAATAAATACTTGCTAGATCTTTATCAAAAGATGCCTATAATTGTGGCTAATTTTTACTACGACAACAAGGGTAAGGTTTACAATTTTGATGAAGAATCTTTTTTAGCAGAAGATATCCATGAATATGAGGTAGTTCAGTACAATAGTCTTTTTGACCTAAATAATCGATTGGATGAGTATTTTTATCTTGAAGATTAATTGAGGAGAAATTATTATGAATAATAGACTAAATACAGAAAAGAAAGTCTTTAAAAAAATGGTTCTTATTTACTGTAAAAACAAACACCAAAAAAATACTCCTTGTAGTGAGTGCAGAGAAATAATTGAATACGGTATCGAAAAAATCGACAACTGTTTTTATGCCGAAAAAAAGCCATTTTGTTCTAAATGTTCTATACATTGCTACAATAAAAATATGCAAAAAAAGGTAAAAGATATAATGAGATTTTCAGGTCCCAGAATAATCTTTTACCATCCATTTATAAGTTTAAAACATCTTTTTAGTTCACTGCTTTAAATTTCCACTTCATCAAGTTTATTTAGATCATAATAATCTATTAAATCCATAAGCTTAATAGGATATTGAGGATCAGTAGCATATCCAGCTCTTTTAACCGCCCATGCACCTTTAGTACTGTCATACATTACATCTCTAAATCCCTTGTATCTTTCAAGGTTTAACAAGATATTTTTATGGTCTAGCCATGCTTCATTTTCGTTATTATAAGCTCTAAAATAGTCATCTACTCTATAACTCACTCCATTATATACTTCCCAAGTATTTGAAATTATAGATCCTCTTGTACCTTCGCCTTTTATTCCAAATAAATTGTAGGAAAATTTACCGGAATATTTATCAACAGGAACATACTGACCCCATCCTGTTTCAAGGATAGCTTGTGCAGTTTGTAGTGCTGCGGACATTCCTGTATTTTCTTTAGATTCAACTGCAAGTTTTGAAGCAAAGTCCATAAACTTATCTTTTTCTACTATAGGCTTAGCTGAGTGTATTTCGTCTAAATATACGTTAAATTCCACCTCTTCAGTAGAGAGAGTTTGCCCATTATATAATCCCTCTGCTTTAACGGTCATTTTTCCCCTGTCGGTACCTACAGGACTGTAAGTAGGAATTTCTTCATCACTAAAGTCTTCATGAATTATTCTTCTAGATCCGTTTTCTTTATCCGTAAGTATGAATTTTAAATCTTCCATTTCTACATTTGTTTTATAGTTTAACTCTTTTTCACCTGTTACAACTTCATTAGGTCCTATTCCATTAAATATTAACTTTGGTGTTCCAAGAATTTTAACTCCTACCCAAGAACTGTCATGGAGATTACCTCTTGTATCTTCTACTCTAACTTTTAAGTCGTATTCGCCGGCATCCTCAGGTTCTGGAAACCATAAATATCCACCGTAAGGAATTGTTTTAAGTACTCTTTCATCCTCTGAACCTTCATCTCTTATTAGATAATGGGTTTCGTTGACGTTAAAGTTTCTATTGGCTATGAGATTAACAGCTCCATCTATCTCCATTCCTTCCGATACACCTCTTAAAGTCAGTACTCTTTCTAAATCGAAGGTCACCTTAATTCCATCACTTTCATAGGAATTATCACTTTCATCATATGCTATAGACTTTATCTCATATGTACCGTTATTTTCGTATGTTGGTGTCCAAGTATAGCTACCTAAAGGATCCTGCTCTCCAGACAGGATAGTTCTCTCACTTTCAACATTTTTTAGTTGATATCTGACATATTTAGGAAAAAAGTTTAAATCACTTTCCAGAGTTATGCTGTCACTGTATATTTCTCCTTCTGTTACTCCTTTTAAAGATACTTCTGGACTTATATTAATATTTACATCCACTAAATCTCCAGCTAAAAATTCTTCGTCATTATAAACAGCTGCAACTAGAAGCTTATCACCATTTTCAGACATTTTAGGTATATAGTTTAATGTGGAATTGTCTGTACTTGATTTGTTAATTATAAAGCCGCTGTTTCTACCCTTCTCTATAAGTATCAGTCTAAGTTCATTTTCAGAATTATTTAATTCTTCAGGTATATCTACTGAAATATCTTCTTCTCCTGTTATACTATCTCCGTCATTATGAGAAGTAATATCCATTTGGAAAAAATCTTCTACTTCTGATGTTTCATTAGAATCTATGTTTACAACTCTATTTTCCCCATCCCATTCTATTCCAATACCAAATGCATTAGTTATCAATCTCAATGGTACGTATGTCCTGTCTCCATTTCCAAGGTTATTGATTTCCGGTGCTACATCACTTAATCCGTATTCTTCACCATTATTATAACTGAATAAATAGCTATCAATTTTCAAGTAAACCTCTGAATCTCCTCTGGTAGCCTTGACTGATCGCTCTTCACCATCCCACTCTACTTCTCCACCTATACCTTCAACTACAAATCTTATAGGAACTAGTGTCCTATCCTTAACGATTATAGGTTCTGAAAGATGGGTAATATCATT
>JBEPWV010000263.1:0-2634 GCA_041642175.1 Clostridia bacterium | reverse complement strand
TAATGTTTTTATTAAGTATTAGTATATCTCCACCTTCAAGAGAAAATTTATCCGTCCTATCGTACCATAATGGAACATTCTCATTTTCAAAATCAGGATGATGATTAAATATATATTTTGTAAAAAGAGTTTCTCTATTTCTAGTGGATGTTCTCATCTTATGTAGCGATATACCCTTTCCTATGGCTGCAAAAGGATCTCTTGTAAAGTATAAATTCGGTAGAGGATCTATAACAAAGGGATAGTCAATATCTAAATAATCAACTAATCCTCTTCTTGCGAAATCCTTAATCTCCGTTTTTCTAATTCCTGATATCATTTTTTTAATCAAGTCTGTATTATCTAAAGTGCCAAGGTATTTTTTTATACCCTTACATCTTTCTTCATGCCATATTCCGGCCTCTCTAATGAATTCTTGTATCAGTTTTTCTTTTACTTCATCTTTTTCTATAGCACTTTTTAATAAATCTTCCACATAGACAACTTCTACTCCGTTGTCTCTCAACACTTTTGCAAAGACGTCGTGTTCTTCTTGTGCTATCTTCAAGTAAGGTATATCATCAAACAACAATCTATCTAAATAGTCCGGCATAAGATTCTCAAGTTCCTTTCCCGGTCTGTGCAGTAATACTTTCTTCAACTTTCCTATTTCCGATGTTACATTTATTGGATTCATAAAAACCACCTCTTCATATTTATTAAGTGTTTAATATTTATTCTGTAATTATATTTTATGAAAGGGGGGGAGTATTGTCAAGATATTTTTTATATTTATTCTATAGTTGTATATTTATGCATTTCATATAATTCAATTGTGAAATAATTAGTATGAATACATAAAAATTGAAGAGGAAATTAACCTCTTCAATAAATAATTCTAAATTTTACTTTGTCTATTACCATTACTACCAAAGTTTTATGCCTTCAACTCCTAAGGATTTAAAGCCTAAGAAATTTTTGTAAGTAACTGTAACTTCATTAACCTTTGGCTCTGCACCTTTATATAGATATACATCTATAGAAGAGACTTTATGTTTTGTATATTTTGCTACAGGTTCCTTAGGAATACCTATATAAACAACAGGTTCTCCAACTTCTATGCAGGCACCTCCTACTAAAAGATCTATGGTAATGGTGTCTGCTTCTTTACTTCTAATATATTTTATTGCTTTGCTATCAATTTTAATATTCACTTATAATCACCTTTTCTTATATATAATACAGCAGAGAGATAATTATCTCTCTGCTTATATTTTATCATATAAAGTTAATTAAGTCTTAAATTAAGCTACTTTATCTTTTTCTTTACCAAATAATACATGATAAGACTGTTTGATAAGAATTATAGCCAGAATAAATAATGCGATTCCTGCAATTACTAGTGCAAAGTTTCCAGCTACTATGTTTGCTTGTACTAGTAATATCAATGCTGTAAGTGTAACCAAGAACATGAATATCATTGGATATACAACCATCTTGTACTCTTTTCCATGAGTTTTTAGATACATTGCTGTAGCAAGAAGTGCAAGTGCTGCTAGCAGTTGGTTAGCGGAACCAAATACCGGCCAAATTTGTCTCCAATCTGCTAATCCTAAAAGTCCACCCGCTGTAACCGTTATAAATGTAGCTACATATATGTTTGTCAAAGGATTTGATTGTTTTTCTTTTTTTGTATCTTCAAAGAATTCCTGGAATACAAATCTGCCAATTCTTGTACCGGAGTCAAGACTTGTAAGAGCAAATGCTGCTATTGCAAGGGCAACGAAAGACTTACCAGCGTCGAATGGAATTCCAAAGGAAGTCATAAATGTACCAACTCCTGAAGCAAATACGTTGTTAGCTGCTCCTGCTTGAAGAAGTGCTTGAAATTCCTCTGCCCCTATATATGCCGCTGTGATAATAGCTATAACTGCAAGTACACCTTCTATAAGCATTGAACCATATCCAATTAGTTTGATATCTTTTTCAGTGTTAATTTGTTTAGAACTTGTACCGGAACTAATCAATGAGTGAAATCCTGATATAGCACCGCAGGCTACAGTAACAAACAGTATAGGAAATAGATAAGAAGTTCCTACCTTAAAACTTGTAACTGCTGGAAGTTCTAAACCTGGTCTGTAAAGTAATAATCCTAATACAGCTCCACCTAACATTGCATATAAAAGAAATGAGTTTAGATAATCTCTAGGTTGCAGTAGTATCCATACCGGAGCGGTAGAAGCGATAAAGATGTAGACTAATACTACAGCATACCAAGTGTTGAAGGATGCTATTATTGGGAACATAAGTCCAACCCAAATACTTCCGAATAATAAAGTTACCCCAACTATAGTTGCTGGAAGTAATCCAATATTCATTCTATTAACAGCTATACCAAATCCTACTGCTAGTATAATAAAAAGAATTGAAGTAGTTCCTACTGAAGGTGTTGAAACAAATGTTGCTACAACTATGTTTGCAAAAGCTGCTATTACAAGAATAAGTGTCAACCAAGCAAAAACAGAGAAAAGTTTTTTCCCGCTTTCACCAATAGTGTTTTCAATAACGTGTCCTATTGATTTACCTTCGTTTCTAACTGATGAAAATAGTGCTCCAAAGTCATGAACTCCACCAAAGAAAATGCTTCCAACTATA
>JBEPWV010000262.1:0-2635 GCA_041642175.1 Clostridia bacterium | reverse complement strand
GTAATTAACCAGGTTGTAAATTTCTTGAATTTTTTCTTTTTTATAATTTCCTTCTAAAGTAATTAAAAAACCTTCATCATTTTCTTCATAATCTATGCTGATTTTTTTAGCTCCAACAAAGAAAAGAAAATTTGTTATTTCATCTATTATTTTCATTACTCTTTTTCTTTTATGTTTCATTATTCCTCATCCTTTCTAAAGGCTTCAAATATTGGAAGTAAAAAACCAGCTACAATACCAGCTGCGAAGCCGTTGTTATATAAATTCATTCCACCATGTAAAAATCCTACATTTAAAACAACAGAAGAATGTATAAAGGCTGCTAAAACGCCGTACATCCAACCAAATTCTCCGGCTATAGGAGCTAAAGCTGTTCCAAACAGAGCTGCTAGCTGAATAGCTGGTTCATTTATACCCCAAGTTTTAGTAATTGAACCAAAGGCTACGCCAATAAATATAGGTAGTATAGTTTTAGGTGTTTTACCAAAGGCAGCAAAACCTACGATAGTATATATGCCTCCTATAGTTGGACCGTTTAAATCTCCGCCTATAATTAATATATAAGTTAATGAAAGAAGACCGGCCAATCCCATATTAATTAATGTAAACGGAAGTCCTTCTAATTTAACATAATCAGTTATTAATCTACCGGAGTATTTAAATATGCTTTTGAATTCAGATAATTTTCTATCTCTGGTATAAATTCCAAATAGTATAAATCCTAGGAATATAGCAGAAAGAAAAATAGAAAACTTAAGATTATTGCCTGTTGTCCAAATAAATCTAGGTTCTGGTACAAAACCATAGGATCTCAGTATAGAAACGTAGACTGTACCTACTAATCCTGAAGTAAAACCTATATTATACAAGTTAAAACCTTGATGAAAATTCAGCATTGATGTAGCTAATGCCGGAAGTATAAAACCCATTAATATCCCTGAAAAAATACCTAAAGGGAAACTTATATAATTTGGAAGTAAAGTGCTGAACATTATTTCTGTAGCTACAGGAGCTAATGCTGTACCAAACAATGCAACAACTATATACTTTGAAAAATTATCTTTTTGATATCTTGAGTAAAGATAAACACCAAATACTACAAACCAGACGTTTAAAAGGTTTTTTCCGAAAAAAGCAAACCCGGAGATAGTTAAAATACCTGCTATAGTAACACCATGAGCTCTATGCTTCATACGATAAAGCATAAATAAAAATATCAAGGTAAGTAATCCTGAATTTACAAAGGATGCTCCTATTCCACCAATACCAAAATAATCTGACACTAATGTATCTGGATTAGAAAGTATACTTTGTAAACCTAGGATTATTCCTTTAGGAGAATCCTGTGTTAGTCCAAATATAATTTGAATAATACTAAAGGCGATTAATACATAATATGTCATATTCAATTTAAATTGTTTTTTCTGCTTTTCCATATATTCACTCCTTATCTACAATATTTTACATGATTCAATAATTAATTTCAATTATTAATATGTTCTTATAAAAAAACAATGAATTGAAGTTACATTAATGTTATAATATAAGCATTAATAAGTTAGGGGTAGATATGAATAAAACATCAAAAAGTATAATAAAAAAATATATACCTATGATAGTATTAGCTATTTTCATAGGGTTTTTATTTTTTAGAAACAATGCCGCAACTCGTGTGGTAGCAATAGTAAAACCTGTATTGCTTGCTTTTGCTATTGCCTATATTTTAGATTCTGTAGTTAAATTTTTAGACATTAGGATAAAATTCAGTAGAAATTTAAGTATTTTTATTACATATCTATTGATTTTAGCACTATTTACAATTTTAATATCCTTTTTAGTGCCAATAATTATCCAAAACTTTAATAGTGTTTTTAATTTTGTTGTTAATGGTAATTTTGACTTCAATAACGTGTTAAATAATCTTAAGAATAATGCTGAAAGTCAAATAATAAGAAATATACTTAACAACATAACTGATTCTACTGGAGAACTTAACAGCGAAATATCGGATCAGATTATGAATGGACTTAGATATATTTCTGAGTTTGGTGCAGGCCTGGTAAGGAATGCAGGAGAAGGTATTTTAGCTGTATTCACTAGTTTCATAATTTCAATATATATGCTTATAGAAAAGGATGATTTGATAAATAGATGCAAAAAATTTACGAGAGCATATTTTGAAGAAGAAAGAGCAAATAAAATTATATATACCTTCAATCAAGGAAACAAAATATTTAAAAGTTATTTCAACGGAAAAATATTGGACTCTTTCATAGTTGGAATAATTGTAATAATTTTATTTTGGATATTTGGAGTTCCATATGCTGCTTTGATGGGGACAATCCTAGGATTTACAAATATGATACCTTATTTTGGACCTTTCTTTGGTTCTATACCTGTAATTATAGTGGCGTTATTTATAGATCCCCCTAAAGCACTGGTTGCACTAATAATTATATTGGCCGTTCAGCAGCTGGATGGAAATTTCTTAGACCCTAAAATAGTCGGCAGAGCTATAGGAGTAAGTCCTTTTTGGGTTATTACAGCTGTGACTGTTGGAGCTGTAGCAGCAGGACCTTTAGGAATGATATTGGGAGTTCCTACAGTTGTATTAATAAAAACGATTATAGAGGAA
>JBEPWV010000261.1:0-2642 GCA_041642175.1 Clostridia bacterium | reverse complement strand
TTCAACAGTATCAGGATTTGAAAAATCTACTTCTTCAACCTTTGCATCAAAAATATCTTTATTCGTGTTTATGAATTCCTCCTTTACATCTTCTCCTTCTCTATACCAAATAGAATTACTGATATCTATATCTATTTCTTCATCTACTTCAGTAAGATAAGTTATTAGATTTTTATAGGTATTATTAACTTCCTTTATATCTATTTCTCTATACCTTAGAGCTTCTTCCATTTCTTCTTTTGTTTCCCCAACTGCTCCATTGTAAGTCATAGTAAGAGCTGTTGATATACTAAATGGAGAAATAAATACATTGTTTTCCAAATCTTTACCGTTTAGTTCTTTAAATATATCTACAGCAAATTCAGAGTTGCTGTCTGTAACAACTTCACTTATTTCTTCTTCGTTAATTTCAACTTCCGGTTCTTGTGCTGTACAAGCCGCCAAGTTAAAAACAAGAGCAGCTATAAATAGTACAATTAAAGTTTTTTTCATTTAAATCGCCTCCTACTTATTTAGACAAATTGGAGTGTGAATTTGTTCCATTAATTTATCTTAATATTTTTCAACTTCTACAAGATTTGTATGTTGAGGATTTCCTTTAGCTAGAGGAGTAGGGTGCTGTTTTGTAAGTACATTTATATTTGCTCCTTTATCCAGTCCTTTTTCATCTGGTTTGTACCAGCCTCCCTGGGGCATAGCAGCTACACCTTTCATAATCTTATCTGTGACTCTTGCTTCTATTATAAGTTGTCCTCTACTGTTAAATACTTTTACCTTGTCTCCATCTTTAATATTTCTGATTTTGGCATCTTCTTCATTTATCCATAATCTATGTTTAGCCAAATCTACCATAATTTCTTGATTAAAGTTATTAAATATAGAATTTACGCTTTTTTTGCTGTGCCAGCCAAAAAGCTGAAGAGGATATTTTTGAGTTAACTCATCTTCCGGCCCTTCCCAGGTTTCTACATATTGAGGTATTGCAGGTATTTCAGGATCTTTCATGTCGTAAAGTCTTTTTGAAAATATCTCTATCTTTCCAGAAGGTGTAGGGAATTTGTTGTTTTTAAAATCTTTAATCTGGCTTTCAAAGGCTATATAAGTTCTATCTCTGCCTTTTTCATACAATACCTTTTTCTTAAATTCTTCATAAGTTGGAAAATCCTTATGCCTTTCCTGAGTTTTTCCTATAATATACTTTAGCCAATCTTCATAACTTCGTCCTTGAGAGAATTCTTCTTCTACCCCTAACCTTTTAGACAGTTCAAGAATCCAGTCATATCCGGATTTTCTTTCGTATTCCGGCTCTACTACTTTGTTTTGAAAAAAAGCATAATCCTTAACTCCCCAAGCGGAAACTATATCATCTCTCTCTAGAAAGTCATCTCCAGGTAGAACTAAATCTGAATACTCCGCTGATGAAGTCATAAAATGCTCTGTTGTAAGAATAAATTCACATAAGTTTTCATCTTTTAATATTTCTTTGGTTCTATTTATATCGGAATGCTGGTTTATTAAACAATTTCCTGCAAAATTTCCTATGAATTTTATATTTTCTTTTTCTACTTCATCTATCCATGTAAATACCGGAATTTTTTCCTTTACTTTATTAGTATATGGTACCCCTTCTACTGAAAATTCAGCATGATAGCCTGCTCCAGCTGCCCATCCACCATAATTCCCTACATTTCCGGTAATTGAAGCAAGAACTGTAGCTCCTCTTACCGCTTGTTCTCCGTTGGCATGTCTTTGTGAACCAAATCCTTGAATTAAAGCTGCCGGCTTCATAGTTGAATATTCTCTAGCTAGTTTTATTATATTTTCTTTCGGAATTCCTGTTATTTTTTCAGCCCATTCAGGATTTTTCTCTACTCCGTCGGAAAGTCCCATAATATATGATTTTAAAGAGTTATGTTCTGGTATAGCTTCAGGCATATGCTCTTCATCAAATCCTAGACAGTATTTATCAAGAAACTCTTTATCATGTAGATTTTCTTTAATCATTACATAGGTCATTGCATCAAAAAGTGCATTGTCTGTGGTTGGTTTAATAGGTATCCACTCATCTGCTAAAGCTCTTACAGTATCTGAATGTCTTGGATCAACTACTACAATCTTAGTTCCTTTTTCCTTAGCTTTTAATAAATAATACATAGTATTGGTGTCGAATACTGTTTCCGCTGGATTGTGTCCCATTAATATTATAAGTTTAGAGTGAAGCCAGTTGTCTCTGCTGCTACCTGTAATGGCTGTACCGTAAGTATATGGTGTAGCTTTTGCAGTGCAAGCAGTGCTGTAGGAGTTTTCGTAATCTAAAAAACCTCCGCTGTAAACACACATAAGTCTTCTAAAAAAATCTTTTTCATTCATTACTCCCATCTGACCGGTAGAGTAGTGAATATACTTAGATTTTGATCCGTATTTCTCAGTAATTCTTTCTATGTTTTCTTTAATTATATCTAAAGCTTCATCCCAGGAAATTCTCTCAAATTCTCTGGAGCCTCTTTTCCCAACTCTTTTTAAAGGGTATTTAAGTCTATCAGTGTGATAAAGCTTCTTTAAATGATTCCTTCCTCTAATGCAAGCGGTCAATCTATCGTAACCACTTCTTTTTTTTTCATCGGAACTTATTCTAACTGCTT
>JBEPWV010000260.1:0-2644 GCA_041642175.1 Clostridia bacterium | reverse complement strand
GAATATACATACCGCTATAGATACAAGTGGACACACAAGTTGGAACAATTTAAAAAGAATAGCTGAAATTGTGGATTTATTTCTTTATGATTTTAAAATATTTGATGAAGAAAAACATAGAAAATTCATAGGGAAATCTAATAAATTAATTTTAGAAAATTTAAAAAAACTTGATAAAATACATGATAATATCAATATAAGAATACCTTTAATTTTAGGAACAAAAGAAAGTATTAATACAGATGATGAAAATATAAAATCTACGATAAAATTTTTAAAAGAAACAAATATTAAAAAAATAAGCTTGCTACCCTATCACAACGGGGCGTTACATAAATATAAAAAATTAGGAAAAACTTACAACAATTCGGAAATGAAAGGACCAAATAAAGAACTAATAGAACTTATAAAAAATAAATTAGAAAATAATGGATTCATATTGAAAATCGGTGGATAAGGAGGATTTAATGTGAGAGGAAGTACGGAAAGAACTAAAAAATTAAGACAGGTAAGTGTATCTACAGAACCGAAACTTAGCCTTGAAAGAGCTGAAATAGAAACAGAAATATATCAAAAATATGCAGGGGTTAAGGAAATTCCTGTGTTGAGAGCAATGGTATTTCAAGAACTTATGAGAAAAAGAAAATTATATATTGGTGAGGGAGAAATAATAGTAGGAGAAAAAGGATTTGAACCTCAAACAGCTCCAACCTTTCCAGAACTATGCTGTCATACTTTAGAAGATTTTGATGTGATGGAAAAAAGAGACACCATAAACTTTAAAGTATCTGAAGCAGATAGGAAAATTCATAAAGAAAAGATTATTCCATATTGGGAAAATAGATCAACACGACATAAACTTTTAGATAGTATGACTGAAGAATGGACTAACTGCTATGAAGCAGGAATATTCACGGAGTTTATGGAACAAAGAGCACCTGGGCATACAGTTGCTGATGATAAATTTTATAAAAAAGGATTTAAAGATTTTAAAAAAGAAATTGAAGAAGAAATTCAAAAATTAGATTATTTAAATGATACTGAGGCTTATAAGAAAAAAGTAGAATTAGAGGGAATGAGTATAGCTTGTGATGCTATCATAACATACGGGAAGAGATATGCAGAATATGCTGAGAAACTTGCTGCTGAAGAAATAGATATAGAAAAAAAGAAAGATCTACTTTTAATAGCTGAAAATTGTAAAGTAGTTCCAGAAAATAAACCGGAAACTTTTGCTCAAGCTGTTCAGATGTACTGGTTTGTACATATAGGTGTTACTACAGAATTAAATACTTGGGATGCATTTTCTCCAGGAAAGTTAGATCAATATTTGTACCCTTTCTATAAAAAAGAGTTAAAAGAAGGAACTATCACAAGAGATAAAGCAAAGGAAATATTAGAGTGCTTATGGATAAAATTCAACAACCAACCTGCACCTCCAAAAGTTGGAGTAACAATGCTAGAGAGTGCAACATATACAGATTTTGCCAATCTGAACACTGGAGGAATCAATCCTGAAACGGGAGAAGATGGAGTGAACGATGTTTCTTATATTATATTGGATGTGATGGATGAGATGAAACTTCTCCAGCCAAGTTCTAATGTTCAGATAAGTGTTAAAAATCCTAAAAATTTTATAAAGAGAGCTTGTGAAGTATCTAGAGAAGGTTGGGGTCAACCTGCCTTTTATAATACTGAAGAATTAATTGAAGAACTTCTTCAAGCAGGAAAAGATATTAAAGATGCTAGATATGGTGGATCAAGCGGCTGTGTTGAGACAGGGTCACAGGGTAGAGAAGCCTATATACTTACAGGTTATTTTAATATTCCTAAAATATTTGAAATTACATTAAACAACGGTTTTGATAAAAGAACTGGAAAACAATTAGGGTTAAAAACCGGAGATCCTAGAGAATTTAAAACATATGAAGAACTGTCTGAAGCCTATAAAAAACAGTTGAAGCATTTTGTTGATATAAAAATAGAAGGTAATAATAAGATAGAGAGAATATTTGCAGAGCATATGCCATCACCATTTTTATCTACAGTAGTAGATGACTGTATAAAAAAAGGAAAAGACTACAATGAAGGTGGTGCAAGATACAACACAAGATATCTTCAGATTGTTGGAATAGGAACCATTACTGATGCTCTTGTTGCAGTTAAGAAAAATGTGTTTGAAAATAAGAGGTTTACAATGGATGAACTAATGAAAGCTTTGGATAATAACTTTGAAGGCCATAGCAAAATAAGAAATATAGTTTTAAATTATACGCCTAAATACGGTAATGATGATGATTATGCAGATGATGTAATGATTGAAACCTTCAATACAGTTAACGATATGATTACAGGTAGACCGACGGTTTTCGGAGGGACTTATAGAATAGATATGCTGCCAACTACATGTCATATATACTTTGGCAAAGTAACAGGAGCTACATCAAATGGTAGATTAGCAGAAAAACCTCTAACAGATGGGATATCTCCTGAAAAAGGAGCAGATAGAAATGGACCAACTGCAGTTATAAAGTCTGCTTCTAAAATGGACCACGTAAGAACTGGAGGAACTCTACTAAATCAGAAATTCACCCCGGATGTTTTAGAAGGTGAAGAAGGAATAGAAAACTTTGCATCTTTTATA
>JBEPWV010000259.1:0-2653 GCA_041642175.1 Clostridia bacterium | reverse complement strand
AGTAATTTTTTTAATATTTTTTTTGTAAATATATTATTAACACTAAAAAGGGTATTTTTGACTCATCAAAAATACCCTCTTCTTTAGATTAAACTGAGTCTATCTTTTAACTTATTTCCTTAATAAAACTTCTTTTCATAAATTCTAGATAGTTTCTCAATCTTTTTTCTAGTTTTTTACCACTTCCATTTTCAGTTACAATGTATCTTACTCCATTTGCTACTGAAATTGCTAATGCTCTGCAAAAGACTTCATCATCTTTGTTGAAGGATCCTTTGTTTTCTTTCATTACTGTCATAAGATTATTGCTTAATATGCTTCTTATACTGTTAATTACAGTTTGATTTTCGTCTAAATCATCATCTGAGTTAATCAATATAATGAAAACATCTTTGTCCTTGCTGTACATATTAACAAATTCATTTATGCAGTTTTCAAACATTAAATCGATATCATCATCTTTATCTTGACAAAACTCAAGTATCTCAGTAAGTTTGGAATAGATATCTTTTACTATGTAGTCGTATAATTTCTTTTTGTTGTCGAAATATCTATAAATATTTCCTACTGAAACATCTGCATATTTAGCTATCTCGTTCATGGAAGCTTTTCTGTAGTTGTCTTTTTTAAAAACTCTGATTGCTGAATCAATTATTCTGTTTTTTACTTCTTCTTTTAGTACTTGAGGCATTTAAATCACCATTCACTTTTTTTTTATTATATCAAATTAAATTGTAATAATCAATATAATTGATATTCCTTATTAAAATATTCTCATTAAATTCGTTAAAAATTTGAAATTACTTATTTTTTTCATAAAAATAGACCGCAAACTTAAATGTTTACGGTCCTCTAAAATTTTATTAAACATTGAGAATTTTTATTGTCGTTAATAATTACTAAATATATTTTTCCATTTCAAGATTATCTATGTTGGGAAGTTTTTAATTATTATTTAACGATTTCTGCACCTTTTTTAAGTGCCTTTTCGTTTAAAGGAATAAGTGGTGCCTTATCTTCTCCAAATACTTTAGTGAACGCATCAATTATAGTTTCAGGTTTAATAATTTTTGTAACTTCTAAATAAGCACCTAGCATTACCATATTTGCAACTTTAGCATTACCTAAATCTTGAGCAATTTCATTTGCAGGTATGTAATATGAATTAATATCTTCTCTTTTTGCTTCTTTTTCGATCAGAGATTTGTTTATAAAAAGATTTCCATCCTTGACAACATGACTTTCAAACTTTTCCAATGAAGGTAAGTTCATAACTATTGCTGTATTTGCATCATCAGTAACAACAGGAGATCCTATTAATCTATCTGAAACTATAACATCACAGTTAGCAGTTCCACCTCTCATTTCAGGACCATAGGATGGTAACCAAGATACTTGCTTGCTTTCAAGCATGCCTGCATATGCAATCAATTTACCTATAGCCATTATTCCTTGTCCACCAAATCCAGCTACAATAACTTTTTCTTCCATTTAATTACCCTCCTCAAAATCTCTAAAATTACCTAGTGGATAATAAGGAATCATATTATCTCTCAACCATTGTAAAGACTCGTTTGGAGCCATACCCCAGTTAGTAGGACATGTTGAAAGAATTTCAACGATACCAAATCCTTTTCCTTCTATTTGACATTTAAAAGCTTTTTTAATTGCTTTTTTAGCTTTTCTTACGTTAGCAGGAGTATCCACAGATACTCTTTCTACAAATTTTGCTCCATCTATTGTAGCTAACATTTCTGATACCTTTAATGGCATACCACTATGTTCTTTACTTCTACCTTCTGGAGAAGTAGTTGTTTTTTGTCCTATAAGGGTAGTCGGTGCCATCTGTCCGCCAGTCATTCCGTAAATAGCATTATTTACAAATATTGTTGTTATTTTTTCTCCTCTATGAGCTGCATGAATTATTTCAGCTGTTCCTATAGATGCTAAGTCACCATCGCCTTGATATGCGAAAACTACATTTTCAGGTCTAACTCTTTTTACGCCAGTAGCTACTGCGGGAGCTCTACCATGAGAAGCTTGATGTACGTCACAGTTAAAATACTTGTATGCTAATGCTGAGCAACCAACAGGAATGACAGCGATTGCATCACCAAGAACCCCTAACTCTACAAGGCAATCTGATACTAATTTATGTATTACACCATGAGTGCATCCTGGACAGTAATGAAGTTCTGTATCTGTTAAACCTTTACTTTTCTCGTATACAATTGTAGACATTATTTTGCACCTCCTGATATTTCTTTAATCTTATTAACAATCTGTACTGGAGTCGGTACCATTCCACCAGATCTACCGTCAAAATGTACAGGCCATCTTCCTTTAGCTGCAATTTTCACATCGTCTAACATTTGACCCATACTCATTTCTACAGTCAACAATCCTTTACAGTCTTTATTAATTTTATCAAATACTTCTTCAGGGAAAGGCCATAATGTAATCGGTCTTATCAAACCAACTTTTAAACCTTCCTTTTCACAATCTTCTATTGCATTTTTTACAATTCTTGAAGTTGTTCCATATGCTACACATACAACGTCTGCATCTTCTATATTTGATACTTCATATTTCTTTTCGTTTTTAATAATAAGATTATGCTTTTTTTCTAATTTTAGATTATGATTTTCAAGTT
>JBEPWV010000258.1:0-2654 GCA_041642175.1 Clostridia bacterium | reverse complement strand
GCTAGTCGAGCTATGGCAGGCATGGTATCCTACGAAGAATTAGTAAGGAATAAAGATGCAGAAGGTATATCTATGGCTGAGGCTATGGAAGATTTTGGCTTCGATCCTAAAAAAATAGAAGATGCAAAAAGAAACCCGGAAGATATTAAAGCTTTTATAGAACTTCACATTGAACAAGGTCCTTTACTTGAGAGTAAGAATAAGGATGTGGGTATTGTTGATTATGTAGTTGGAATAAATCATATAAATGTGATTATAAAAGGTAGACCGGATCATGCAGGAACTACACCAATGGATATGAGAGCAGATGCTATGAATACAGCTGCTAAAGTAATAGGTAAGGTAGACGGTTATGCAATTGAAGAAAAAAACGGTACTGTAGCAACAGTAGGTAGCCTAAAAATTAAACCGGGAGCTACAAATATTGTAGCTGCAAATGTTGAATTCACAATAGACTTAAGGTCAAAAGATTATGAAAGCATAAAAAGAGTTAGATCTAAAGTAGTAAGTGATTTAGAAAAACTAACAAAAGATAACGATGGACTTTCCTTTGAAACTGTTCAAATGCTTGATATTAAACCAGTAGAAATGTCAAAAGAAATATTAAATCTATTTGAAAAAAATGTAAAGAAAAATGATTTTTCTCATGAAACCATGATTAGTGGAGCCGGTCATGATGCTATGGTAATGGGTAATATTACCGATGTAGGATTAATATTTGTACCGAGTAAAGATGGGAGAAGTCACTGCCCTGAAGAATGGACGGATTATGAAGATTTACAAAAAGGTATAGAATTAATATACCATACGGTAGTAGATTTAGGGGAGGCTGAATAAATGAATATAAAAGATATTGCTAAAAAACATGAAGATTATGCAATTGAAATGAGAAGACATTTCCATATGAATCCTGAACCGAGCATGGAAGAATACGAAACTCAAAAGAAGGTAATGGAAGAACTTGATAAAATGGGAATCGAAAACTTTAAAGCTGCAGGGACAGGCGTTGTAGGTATAATAAAGGGAGAAAAAGAAGGCAAAGTAGTTGCTTTAAGGGCAGATATGGATGCATTAGAGCTGCAGGAAGAAAACGACGTTCCTTATAAATCAAAAAATGAGGGCTATATGCACGGCTGCGGTCATGATGGACATACAGCAGGACTACTTACAGCAGGAAAGATTTTAAATGAAATGAAATCGGAAATTGAAGGTACTGTAAAGCTAGTATTTCAACCAGGTGAAGAAAACGGAAAAGGTGCTTTAGCACTAATAGATGAAGGAATATTGGATGATGTAGATGCTATATTTGGTATACATCTTTGGAATGAATTGGATGCTGGAAAAGTATCGGTAGAAGCAGGACCAAGAATGGCTTCCGCAGGAATCTTTTACATACATGTAAAAGGTCAGGGAGGACATGGCTCTATGCCTAATCAAGGAGTAGATGCAGGCTTGGTAGGAGCTGCTATACTTATGAATTTACAAACTGTTGTAAGTAGAGAGATTAGTCCACTTAATCCTGCAGTACTGTCTATAGGTATTTTTAAATCAGGAACTAGATTCAATGTAATTCCTTCAAAAGCATATTTGGAAGGTACAACAAGATGTTTTTCGATGGAAGTAAATGATAAATTTGAAGAACAAATGAAAAGAATTGTAGAAAATACTGCAAAAGCATACAAAGCGGAGGCAGAATTAGATTATAGACAGCTTGTATTACCAACTATTAATGATGAAGAATTATCCATATATGCAAACAAAGTTGCCGTTGATTTAGTTGGGGAAGAAGGCAATGTACTTTTTGAAAAAACTACAGGCGGAGAAGATTTTTCCTTCTTTTCAAGAAAAGCAAAAACTGAATTTGCATTTGTAGGAACAAGAAATAAAGAAAAAGTTGAATATCATCCGCATCATCATTCAAACTTTGACATTGATGAAACAGCTCTTACTACAGCTGCTGGATTGTATGCTGGGTTTGCAGTTGAATATTTAAAGGGGGAAAATTCATGATATCTAAATTAATAAAGGATAATAAAGATTATGTTGTAGAACTTAGAAGACATTTTCACATGAATCCTGAACCCAGCTGGAAAGAAATTGAAACATCCAAGTATGTAAAAAAAGAATTGGAGAAAATGAATATCCCATTTGAGTCAATTGCAGAAACTGGAATTATTGCAACTATAAAGGGAAATCAAGAAGGTAAGACAGTAGCTTTAAGAGCCGATATGGATGCTTTAGAAGTACAGGAAGAAAACGACTGTGAATACGCATCAAAAAACGAAGGAATTATGCATGCCTGCGGTCATGATGGACATACAGCTATGCTTCTTGGCGCTGCTAAAGTTTTAAATGAATTAAAAGATGATATAAAAGGTACTGTAAAACTCTTTTTTCAACCGGCGGAAGAAATGGTACAGGGAGCAAAAAAAATTGTTGAAGAGAATGGTTTAGATGGAGTAGAAAATATATTTGGGATTCACTTATGGTCTGACTTAGAAACAGGTAAGGTTAACTGTGAAAAGGGACCGAGAATGGCAGCGGGAGATTATGTTATTGTAGATATAGAAGGTGTAGGAGGACATGGGTCCATGCCTGATCAAGGTGTAGACGCCGGGGTTATAACAGCAGCTTTTTTACTTAATATACAGTCA
>JBEPWV010000257.1:0-2671 GCA_041642175.1 Clostridia bacterium | reverse complement strand
TAGGTCAGATCTTCCCATAGAGAATCCACCGATATCTCTAACTATCTGCATTACCTGCTCCTGATAAACCATGCATCCGTAGGTTACATTAAGTATGTTTTCTAACTTTGGATGTAAGTATGCAATGTTTTTAGGATTGGACTTATTTTGTATATATGTAGGTATTTGAGCCATAGGTCCTGGGCGGTAAAGAGCATTCGCAGCTACTATATTTTCAAAATTATCTGGTTTCATATCCTTAAGTATAGCCCTCATACCTGTGCTTTCAAATTGAAATATACCAAGGGTATTCCCTTCTGCAAACATCTTATAGACTTCCGGATCATCAAAACTCATATTATCAAAGTCGATAACAATTTCGTGATTTTTCTCTATTAAAGCTTTTGCATCTCTTGTAACTGTAAGGGTTCTAAGACCTAGAAAGTCCATTTTCAATAGGCCTAACTCTTCCAACTCCGTCATGTTGTACTGAGTGGTGATAACCTCTTTGTTTCTTGACAGAGGAACGTACTCTGTGATTGGAAGTTTTGATATCACAACTCCTGCTGCATGGGTTGAGGTATGTCTAGGTAAACCTTCCACTTTCCGGGAGATATCTATTAATTCTTTTATGTCATCATCGGTTTCATACAACTCTCTAAGTTTGTCATTCATTTGCAAAGCTTTTTTGATGGTAATTCCTAGTTCCATAGGAATTCTCTTGGCTATAAAATCAACTTCTTTATAGCTAAAATTCATAGCTCTGCCTACATCCCTTATAGCTCCACGAGCCGCCATTGTACCAAAGGTAACTATTTGAGCTACCTTGTCTCCACCGTATTTTTCAACTACATAATCTATTACTTCCTCTCTTCTTTCATAACAAAAATCTATATCAATATCAGGCATAGATACTCTTTCCGGATTCAAAAATCTTTCAAAAATCAAATTGTATTTCAATGGGTCTATATCTGTAATCTTTAGAGCATACGCAACTATACTTCCAACTGCTGAACCTCTCCCGGGACCAACCATAATATCATTTTCTTTAGCATATCTAATGAAATCCCATACTATAAGAAAATAATCCACATAATCCATATCCTTTATTATACCTAATTCATACTCCAATCTTTTATCTACTTCTGCACTAGTACTCTCGTATCTTTCATTTAGACCTTCTTTACATAATTTTTCTAAATATTCGTATTTGCCAATGCCTTCAGGCACATCAAAATTAGGAAGATGAGTTGTAGAAAAATCTAATTCTACATTACACCTCTCTGCAATTTTATTGGTATTTTCTGCCGCTTCTTCCATTCCCGGAAATATCTCCAACATTTCCTCGTAGGATTTTAGATAAAATTCTTCCGAAGGAAATCTCATTCTTTCTTCGTCAACTGTTTTTTGAGTTTGGATACAGAGAAGTATATCGTGAAATTTTGCATCTTCTTTATTTATATAGTGGGTATCATTAGTCAATACCAAAGGAATGTCATATTCTTCTCCAATTTCTACCAGTTTTTCATTTATTAATTCTTGCTCTTCTATACCGTGTTCTTGAAGCTCAAGAAAATAGTTTTCCTCTCCAAAAATATCTCTATATTGTAAAGCTGTTTGTTTTGCCTTTTCAAAATTACCTTGGAGTATAAGAGAAGGTATTTCACCTGCAATACAAGCGCTTAAGCATATTAAACCTTCAGAATATTTTTCAAGAATCTCTTTATCAACTCTAGGCCTGTAGTAAAACCCATTAACAAAACCTTTGGAAACAATTTTCATTAGATTTTTATAACCCTGTTGGTTTTCTGCAAGTAATATAAGATGATACTGGTTCTTATCTTTTACAGGATCCTTATCTAAATGGCTTCTTTGTGCAATATAAACCTCACATCCCATAATAGGCTTTAATCCATGGGCTTTTGCCTGTTTATAGAACTCTACAGCACCATACATAACTCCATGATCAGTAATAGCTATGCTCTCCATACCTAGTTCAGAAGCTTTTTCCATTAATTTAGTTATTCTTGTAGCACCATCTAATAAACTGTATTCTGTATGTAAATGTAAATGGGTAAAATTTTTGCTCATTTAATTTCCACCTTTAAATAATCTTATTATTCAACTTTTAACTTATTTATTATTTTATCACATTTATAGATAATCCTAAACACCATTATATATTAATAAATTAAGTTTAATAATACTATTTTTATTTATATTTATACCAATTCATGATATACTACTGTGATATAATAGTGAGTGGACAGAGGTGTTTGTATAATGGAAGAACTAAGTGCAGGTGGTGTTGTATTTTTTAGAAATACGATTCTTCTCTTAAAAAAATTCAATGGAGATTATGTCCTTCCAAAAGGAAGAGTAGAAGAGGGAGAAACTCTTAAAACTGCTGCAAAACGAGAAGTAATGGAAGAAAGTGGTGCAAGAGTAAACGTTTTACAATATCTTTCTAAAATATCATATGAATTTACAAGAAACTCTAATTCTACCAGTACAAAAATCAGAAAAATAGTTCACTGGTATATTATGGAAGCAAGAGATATGGAATGCCACCCACAAAAAAATGAAGGTTTTATAGAAGCAGGTTTTTATCCATTAGAAACTGCTGTAGAGCTAGCCCTTTATGATGATGAGCGTAAAGTAATAATGGAAGCCATCGAAGAAATTCAGTATA
>JBEPWV010000256.1:0-2673 GCA_041642175.1 Clostridia bacterium | reverse complement strand
CCTTTGTAAATTTCTTCATCGTTACCTAAGTATTTATTCATATCTATTTCTAAATCAGAATGAAGACAAGGCTTTATGTTTCCATCGGCTGTAAGCCTAATCCTATTGCAGGTGTTGCAAAAATGTCTGCTAATAGGATTTATTAATCCTATTTTACCCTTTGCACCTTTTATTTTATAGTATCTCGAAGGACTCCCTTTATCGTAATCTATTTCTTCAAGGTTATCTACCTTATCTAAAACTCTGCTATTGCTTAGATATTTATCCTTTGTCCAGGAATATCTTTCTCCAAAAGGCATGAGCTCTATGAATCTAACTATTACGTCCTTATCTATCGTAAGTCTGGCAAAATCTTCAATTTCATCATCGTTAAAGCCTTTCATTAGTACAACATTAATTTTAATAGGTTTCATTCCGTATTTCTGGGCTACTTTTATTCCTTCTAAAGCTTTATTAATATCTCCACACCTGGTAATATCTCTATATCTTTCGGGTCTTAGCGTATCTAAGCTGATATTGACTCTGTTAAGTCCTGCTTGTTTTAGTTCTTTAATATATTTAGGTAAAAGTATTCCATTGGTTGTTAAAGTTATTTCTTCTATCCCTTTAAGCTGAGAAACATTTTTTATTAATTTTGTTATTCCTGTCCTAACTAAAGGCTCTCCACCGGTAAATCTAATTTTTTTGATTCCCAGTCTTGTAGATACTTTTATAATTTTATATATTTCTTCTAGAGATAATAAATCCTCGTGATCTTTTTTTTCTATGCCTTCCGGTGGCATACAGTATTTACATCTTAAATTACATCTATCTGTTACCGAAACTCTCAAATAAGTAATATCTCTTTTAAATTTATCCTTCATATATTCCTACCTCTCCGGAGGACTCTGTGTTGTATCCACCTAATTTTTCTAATCTTTTTTTAAAGTCTTCATTTTTTAATATGCTTATAAATTTTTGGATTTTTTCATCCTCTAAAAGTTTTGCGTCAAGCGCAAAATCGTATTCTTCTTCTGTTATTTCTATGAAATCATTATCCATAATTTTGGCTGCAGAATATACTCCTATACCAACATCTGCTGTTTTTGATGTTACGGAAGATGATACAGCCATATGGGTATTACCTTCTCTATCGTATCCCATTATCCTGCTTCTGTCCATATTGTTTTCTTTTGTCAGGTAATCCGTTAGGATTCTTGTTCCGGAACCTTTTTGTCTGTTTATAAATACTATTTCTTTATTTTCAATATCTTTAAAAGTCTTTATGTTTTTAGGGTTTCCTTTTTGAACTATTAATCCCTGCTGTCTTTTTACACCCTTTATGTAGGCTATCTTTCTTCCCTTAAAGTATTTTTTTATAAAGGCTTCGTTGTATTCCCCGGATTTTTCATCTAGAAGATGAATTGGAGCTATATGAGTTTCTCCATTTCTTAGAGCCATTATTCCTCCCATACTTCCTGTGTGTGCCGAAGATATGGAATACTCAGAATATTTCCTGTGTAGTTCATCTCTTATTAAATCGATAATCAGATCATGACTTCCTATAGATACTACTGTATTTTCTATGTTTTTTATATCAGTCATTAATTCAATTTCAACAGTTTCTCCCTTTTCTATACCCTCGTATTCTTTTGGTATAGTAAGAACACCGTCTGCATTAATTAAAGACATGGTGACTCCCGCGCCTCTCTTTAAAGGTGTAGCTATTATCTTATTATCAACTTTGCCTAGTTTTATTCTTACATACTCTTCCTGCTTTAAGTTTGAAACTATTCTTCTAGATAAAGTTGCTTTTATATATCTCTTTTCATCTTTAAGTTCTCCCAGATACTTTTTGATTATTTCCCGGGCAATATTTTCAAATACAAAGTATGCTGAAACCGGATATCCCGGGATTCCTATGACTGGTTTTCCTTTTACAACTCCTAAAATCGCCGGTTTTCCAGGCTTTATCGCTAAACCGTGTACTACAACTTCTCCTAATTCTGCAATGATATCTCTAGTGTAGTCTTCTGTACCAGCTGAAGATCCTGCATTTATAATAGTAACTTCATTTTCTTCTACTGCTTTTTCTACTGCTTTTTTTATAAGCTGGTATTCATCTACTACTGGTTCGTATCTGTTTGGTTCTCCACCGTATTCTAATACTAGTCCCTGGAAAATCCTGGAGTTGGATTCTATTATGTCTCCTTCTTCTAGGTCTTTTCCCAGATCAACTATTTCAGTACCCGTAGGTATTATTCCTACTTTAGGTTTTTGATATACCTTTACTTCTTCTACTCCGCCGCTGATTATACCACCTACATCCACAGGACGAATTTTATGTTTAGATGGTAGTATCATTTCTCCCGCTACTATATCTTCTCCTATTTGCCTTACATGCTGCCATGGAAAAGCCGGGGAGATTATTTCTACAGTATTTTCGTCTATTTCTACTACATCTTCTATCATTATCACGCTGTTGAAAGGTTCTCTTATTGGATCACCAGTGTCTATTATTTTGTAATCTTCATCTTTTTTTAGTTTTACTGGATTCGTTTCTGTAGCTTCTAAAGTTTTCTTATATTTAACCGCTATACCGTCCATAGCTGAAGCATTGTAGTTTGGAGAAGAGTATTTAGCAAATACTCCTTCCCAGGTTATTCTTCCGTAAGCTTCCAGATCGGAAGAGCA
>JBEPWV010000255.1:0-2674 GCA_041642175.1 Clostridia bacterium | reverse complement strand
AAATCTGTTATTCATTTTTTTGATTTCATCCCAGTTTAAATTTTCTAAAATTTTTCCTACCAACTTTATAGTTTCTTTATAATCGTTAAAAGATGCGTAGTTGTAATGGGTATGAATATATCTTGAAGGTATACTGAGGGCTAAAGTAGGTACTCCCTTGTTTGAAAGGTGAATCTTTCCAGCATTTGTACCGCCGGAAAGTCTTACTGCTTCTTGATATTTTATATTATTTTCATCGGCGATTTTTTTAGCAAATTTAATCAATCCAGGATGATAAATACAAGAGGAATCTCTATGTCTTATCTGAACACCTTTGCCTAATGCAGCTTGAGCAGACTCTTCGTCTTTGTGCTGTTCATCAGCAGGGGATGCTTCAAATACTATGGCTAAGTCAGGATTAGCTTTTTTAGAGGAAACTTCGGCTCCTCTTAAACCTACTTCCTCTTGAACAGAGAGTGTTCCAATCAAGTTTACAGCTAAATCTTTTTTTGACATAGATACTAAGGTATCAATAACTCCGGCACATCCTAACCTATTGTCAAAAGCTTTGCCCATCATTACATTGTTAGGTTTAATCTCAAATTTCACGTCGGGAACTATTGGAGCACCTAAAGATATTTTATAGGTTTCCACTACCTCATCCCTTGAGGATGCACCTACATCTATACGAAGATCCTTTATATCTATTTGCTTTTCTCTTTCCTCTTTAGTCATAAAGTGAGGGGGCTTAGAAGCAACTATACCTTTCACATATTCACCCTCGGAATTTCTAATCATAACAGTATGAGCAGGAATATTTGTTGCAATCCAGCCTCCTAAAGTAACAAATTTTATCAGGCCGTTTTTTTCAACAGATTGAACCATAAAAGCAACTTCATCAAGATGAGAATCAATCATGACGGTAGGTTTATCCTGATCAAATTCTTTTTGGAGATACATATTATTCATTGAATCGCTTTGAATATTAAGGTTTTCTGTATATTTTGCTACTACTTCCAATACTTCTTCTTCAAATCCTGGAGCTCCGTAGGCATTAGAAAGTTCTTCTATTAGCTTTTTACTATCCATAAATTTCTCCTTTTAATTTATTTCGTTATTTATATTATTTATCAGTTAATATCATTTGTCAACATCCCTACTCTATATGTTATAATAAATAATAATGATTAGGAGGTATATATATGAAATACGATTTAATTTTAAAAAATGGTAACCTAATAGACTATGAAGGAAATATTTTCAAAAATAAAAACATTTATATAAAAGAGGGTAAAATTTTTAAAATTGAAAAATTTGAAGAAAATAAAAATATTGAAGGAAATAAGATAGTAGACTGCAAGGGTAAATTTATAAGCCCTGGGATGGTGAATTTACATGTTCATTCTCCAATGAATATTTTTAAAGGAATAGCAGAGGATGTTGATATAGATACATGGTTTAATGAAGAAATATGGCCTTATGAAAGCAATATGACCGGGGATGATGTATATATAGGAGCTTTAGCTGCAATATCAGAAATGATAAACAACGGAGTGACAGCTTTTGCCGATCACTATATGGAAGGTGAAAGAATTAGCGATGCAGTTATAGAAACTGGTATAAAGGGTGATATAGCCCTAACTATATTTGGCATGTCTGACGACTTTGAAGATGAATTGGAAAAAACAGGAGAAATCATAGATAAAAGAAGTAAAAAAAATTCAAGACTTAATCTAAGGTTTGGTCCTCACGCACCTTATACCTGTCCAGGAGATACTTTGAAAAAAATAATAGATAAAGCAAAAGAATTGGGGACGGGAGTACACATACATTTATCAGAAACAGAAGAGCAGGTAAAAGATAGTTTGAAAAAAACAAATAAAACTCCCTTTCAGGTAATGGATGATGCAGGAGGCTTTGATATACCTTGTATTATTGCTCATGGATTATGGATGAGAGAAGAAGATAGAAAATATTTAAATGAAAACACATTTATAGCCGCTTGCCCTAAAACCTACATGAAATTAAATTCAGGTTACGGTACATTATGGGATGATTTTAAAAATAAATCTCTATCCATCGGGACAGATGGAGCAGCTAGCTCGAACACATTGAATCCTATAGAGCAGTTGAGATTATATGCCCTTATTGGTAAAATCAACAAAAAAGATGCTAGAAATTTCACCTTAAAAGATATGTGGAATATTCTCATGAAAGGACATGAAGCTTTAGATTTTAACTCCGGAAGATTAGAAGAAGGTTATTCAGCAGATTTATTGATATGGGATTTAAATAAAATAAATACTCTACCTTTATACAATCCTTTAGCCTCGATAATATACAGTTCAAACCCAAACAATATAACTCATACCATAGTAAATGGTAAAATATTAAAAGAAGATGGAATAGTAAAATTATCAAAAAAAGAAATAGAAAAAGAATTAGTTAAAACTTCTGAAGATATTTTAAAAAGAAGTAAAGGTAAGACTAAATTGGTATATTAGATTTACTAATTGGAGGAAATATGACAGGAGAATTTATTAAAGCCTTTTTTCTGATTTTCGCAGCAGAAATGGGAGACAAAACCCAAATACTGGCAATGGCTTTTGCTACCAGATACCCTGTTAAAAAAGTTCTACTAGGAATATTTATTGGATCTTTTTTAAACCATGCAATAGCAATAGCTTTGGGAGCA
>JBEPWV010000254.1:0-2697 GCA_041642175.1 Clostridia bacterium | reverse complement strand
AAAAAAAGCTGATAAGATAGAAGACATTGGATATACGGAATATTTAAAATAGGGAGGTAATTACATTGAAAAAGGAAATGATTTATGAAGGTAAAGCAAAAAAAGTTTATAAAACAGAAAAAGAAGACAAGTATATAGTTGAGTACAAAGATGATGCTACAGCTTTTAACGGAAAGAAAAAAGGAACTATAGTAGGCAAGGGAGTTGTTAATAATAAGATGTCCGCTGCTATGTTTATGCTTTTAGAAGAAAAAGGCATACCTACCCATATGATTGAGCTTATTAATGATAGAGAATCTTTAGTAAAAGCCGTTGAAATACTTCCAATAGAAGTTATAGTTAGAAATGTAGCAGCCGGATCATTGGCAAAAAGGCTTGGATTAGAAGAAGGTACAGAAATGGATAAAACTGTATTAGAATTTTGTTATAAAAATGATGATTTAGGTGACCCTATGATAAACGATTATCATATTGCAGCTTTGAATTTAGCATCGGAAGATCAATTAAAAGAAGTAAAAAAATATGCATTTAAGGTCAACGAAGTATTATCAAATTACTTTAAAGAAAAAGGTATTAGATTAATAGATTTGAAACTAGAATTTGGACTATACAAAAGTAAAGTTATACTGGCTGATGAAATTTCCCCGGATACATGCAGACTATGGGATACAGAATCAAATAAAAAATTAGATAAAGATAGATTTAGAAGAGATTTAGGAAATGTAGAAGAAACATATCAAGAAGTATTGAAAAGAATTCAATAATGGAGGATTTAACTTTAATGGAGTATTTAAAGGAAGACAAGCTAAAGGATGAATGTGGTGTTATTGGGGTGTATTCATCTAAGGATGAAATAGTATCTCAACTTGCATATTACGGACTCTTCGCACTGCAGCATAGAGGTCAGGAGAGTGCTGGTATAGCTGTAAAATCCGGTGGTAAAATAAAGTCTCATAAAAATATGGGGTTGGTTTCTGAAGTTTTTGACGATGATATAATCACTGACCTTAAAGGTGGTATGGCAACAGCCCACGTTAGATATTCTACTACTGGAGATAGTCTTGTGGAAAATGCACAACCTCTAGTTGTTAAATATAAAAAAGGTAGTCTAGCTATATCCCACAATGGTAATCTAACAAATGCAGAAGCATTAAGAGACATGTTAGAAAACACAGGAGTAATATTTCAAACTTCAACAGATACAGAAGTAGTGGCAAATCTACTTTCAAGACATGCTAACGGAGATATGATCAAGTCGGTAAAAAATGTTATAGAAATAATAAAGGGAGCTTTTGCTTTCGTTATAATGACTGAAAAAGAACTCATAGGTATTAGAGATCAATTTGGACTTAGACCTTTATGTATTGGGAAAAGAGAAGACGGATATCTATTAGCTTCCGAAAGTTGTGCAATTACTGCTATGGGAGGGAAGTTTGTTAGAGACGTTGAACCAGGAGAAATAGTAGTTATAAATGATGAAGGACTAAAAAGCATAAAAAGTAATAAATACGCAAACAGAAAATCATGTGTATTTGAATATATTTATTTTGCACGACCAGATAGTACTATAGATGGAATTAATGTTTATGAATCAAGATTTAAAGCAGGAGAACAGTTGGCTAAAGAGTCACCTGTAGAAGCAGACCTTGTGTTTTCTGTTCCTGATTCCGGCACCCCTGCTGCAATTGGATATGCTCAGGCATTAGGAATCCAGTATGGGCTAGGTCTTATAAAAAACAGATATGCTAAGAGAACATTTATTCAACCTAAACAGGATTTGAGAGATGAGGGTGTTAAGATAAAACTAAGCGTCCTGGAAAATATTGTAAAAGATAAGCGAGTAGTAATAGTTGATGACTCAATTGTAAGAGGAACTACAAGTAAAAGAATAGTAAAAATGGTAAGAGATGCGGGAGCTAAAGAAGTTCATATAAGAGTTGCATCTCCACCGGTAAGCTACCCTTGCTATTTTGGCATAGATACACCTTACAGAAGGTACTTAATAGGTTCATATAAGAGCATAGAAGAAATTACTGAATATATAGGTGCTGATAGTGTGAGATACATTAGCGAAAAAGGACTACTAAAGGCTCTCGGGCAGGAAGAAGGTTTTTGTCTTGCATGCCTAAATGGAAAATACCCTATGGAGGTGCCAAATTTTGAATGATAAAAAAAAATTAACATATAAAAGTTCAGGGGTAGATATTGAAGCAGGTTATAAATCTGTAGATATGATTAAAAAATATGTAAAAAGTACATTTACAGAAGGAGTTTTATCTGACATTGGTGGATTTGGGGGTATGTTTTCTTTAGGAAAAGAAAATATGGAAGAACCGGTATTAGTATCTGGAACTGATGGAGTTGGAACCAAGCTTATGGTAGCTTTCAAAGCAGATAAACACGATACTATAGGTCAGGATGCAGTAGCAATGTGTGTTAACGATGTAGTATGTCAAGGTGCTAAACCTTTATTTTTTTTAGACTATATAGCGACAGGGAAAGTTAAGCCGGAAAAGATCAGCAGTATTGTAAAAGGTATTGCAGAGGGTTGCAAGAAATCAAATGCAGCTTTAATAGGAGGAGAAACAGCTGAAATGCCGGGATTGTATTCAAAAGGAGAGTACGACATAGCCGGATTTTGCGTTGGAATAGTTGATAAAAAAAATATTATTACTGGAGAAAAAATTTCTTCAGATC
>JBEPWV010000253.1:0-2706 GCA_041642175.1 Clostridia bacterium | reverse complement strand
TAATAAAGAAAAAAAATTAAAAATAATCCCATTAGGCGGATTAGGAGAAATAGGAAAGAATATAACATTGTTGGAATACGATGATGAGATAATAATTATAGATTGTGGATTAGCATTTCCAGAAGACGAAATGCTTGGTATAGATATAGTAATACCGGATATAAGCTACTTGATTAAGAATCAGGACAAAATAAAGGGGTTATTTGTAACCCACGGTCATGAGGATCATATAGGTGCAATACCCTATTTACTTAAAAAAATACCAAATGTACCAATTTACGGAACTAAACTTCCAATGGGGCTTTTGGCAAATAAGTTTATAGAACACAACTTACAAGAAACAAAATTAAATATAATAAATCACGGAAACAAAATTAAAGCAGGAGATCACTTTAGAGTACACTTCATAAGAAGCAACCACAGTATTCCTGATTCTTCAGCTTTAGCAATAGAAACTCCTTTGGGAGTAGTATTCCATACGGGAGATTTTAAAATAGACCAAACACCAATAAATGATATGCCTATAGACTTGCAAACTATAGCTGAATACGGTAAAAAAGGTGTATTAGTAGCCTTTTCAGATAGCACTAATGTAGAACGACCGGGATACACCATGTCTGAAAAGACCGTTGGAGCAAAATTCATAGACATATTTAAAAAAGCTAAAAAAAGAATAATAGTTGCAACCTTTGCATCTAATATACATAGAATACAGCAGATAGTTGATGCAGCAGCTGTTTACAATAGAAAGGTAGCAATCTCCGGCAGGAGTATGCACAACACTATAGATATATCACAAAAAACCGGATTTATCGATATACCTGAAGGTATGCTTATAAATGCAAGAGATCTTGACAAATATAGAGACGACCAGGTAGTTGTAATATCTACAGGAAGTCAGGGAGAACCAATGGCGGCCTTATCAAGAATGGCAGCCGGATCTCACAGACAGGTTAGACTAAAGCAGGGAGACATGGTTATAATTTCTGCTAATCCAATACCGGGAAATGAAAAAACTGTATCAGCTGTAATAAACAAACTCTACGAAAAAGATGTAGAGGTTATTTACGAAGCACTGCATGACATTCATGTTTCCGGCCACGCAAGGCAGGAAGAGCTAAAACTAATGCTAAATCTTCTTAACCCGAGATTCTTTATACCGGTACACGGTGAAAGAAGACATCTTCAGCTTCATGCAGAATTAGCAGAAGAAATGGGAATTCACCACAACAACACTATAGTTGGATACAACGGTGATATTATAGAAGTTACTGACAACTACATTAAAACCACATCAAAGGTGCAGTCCGGAAATATCTTAGTAGACGGATTGGGAATAGGTGATGTTGGCAATATAGTTCTTAGAGATAGAAGAAATCTATCTGAAAACGGATTAATAGTAGCAGTAGTAACTATAGAAAAAAGCACCGGGAAGATAGCAGCAGGACCGGATATTATATCAAGAGGATTTGTATACGTAAGAGAAAATGAAGACCTTATGGAAGAATCTAAAAAAGTTGTTCAAAATGCATTAAATAAATGCTATGAAAACAACGAAAGAGAATGGTCTGTAATTAAAAATGCAATAAGACATAACTTAAATCAATACATATATAATGAAATAAAAAGAAACCCTATGATTTTACCAATAATAATGGAAATTTAACAGGAGACAGCCTATGAAGAAACTACTTATCTTGCTGCTAATTATAGCAGTAGCTGCCGGGTACGGATTTTATTTTTACAACGACAACCTTACAGCAGTAGATGAAGGTAAAACAAAAATGATAACTATAGAAGGTGGAAGTAGCTCTGATGATATTGGAGCTATTCTTCTTGAAAATAATTTAATAAAAAACCTTACGGTTTACAAAATATACCTTAGACAAAACAGTCTTGGAAGTCAGCTTAAAGCTGGAGACTATGAAATAAGCGACAGTTTAAGTCTACCTGAAGTAGTAGACTTAATTATTGAGGGTGAAAATGTTGAAAAAACTATGAATTTCACCGTACCAGAAGGTTTAAATATAGAAGAAGTTGCAAAGATAATCAGTTCAAAATTTGAAATAACTGAAGAAGAATTTTTAAACTTAACAAAAGCTGTAGGTATATATAAAGAGAGCTATCAATTTTTACAGGATAAAGAGATAGTTACATTAGAAGGTTTTCTATATCCAAACACCTACAACGTATATATAGAAAGTACAGCTGATGATATAATCACAATCATGCTTAATGGATTTGAAAATGTCTACGAAGAACACATAAAAGAAAACTTAGGAGACAGAAGAGTATACGAAGTAGTAAAAATGGCTTCAGTAGTAGAAGGAGAAGCTCAGGTAGATGAAGAAAGACCTGTTATAGCTTCTGTATTTTATAACCGTATTGAAATGGGTATGATGCTGCAATCCTGTGCTACAGTACAGTATGCCCTTGGAGAAAAGAAAGAAAAGCTTTACGAAGAAGATCTTAAGGTAGAATCTCTATACAATACATATCAGCATACAGGATTACCTCCAGGACCTATAAACTCTCCGGGACTAACATCTATTAAAGCAACTTTAGACCCTGCTGATACAGAATACATATACTTTTTAGCAAAGGGAGACGGTTCCCACTACTTTACAGATGACTACGCTGATTTTTTAGATGCTAAAGATAAATACATAAATTAGGTGATATTTTGGAACTGATAAACAAAGAGTT
>JBEPWV010000252.1:0-2712 GCA_041642175.1 Clostridia bacterium | reverse complement strand
CAAGTATTTAAAGGAAAAATATAGTTCTCTGTTTATTCTTTATTCATATGGGTATTTATAAAACAGAAGAGATTAATAAAACTTTATGCAAAATTTTTGCATTTGTTGAAAGGAGTTATGTATGAATTATAAAAAATTAGTTGAAGAAAGAAAATCTGTAAGAGATTATAAAAAAACTACAGTCCCTGAGAATATTATTGAAGAAATCCTTCAATTCTCAGAAGAAGCTGATAAACTAATTCCGGGTATCGATACCCAATTATTAGCAAAAAATAAGTCTCATGTCTATTTGCAACTGCAGGAAACTGCTGGATATCAAGGATTAATGATTGAAGCCCCTCATTATTTGATACTGCTATCTCAAAATAGAGAATATTATATTGAAAATGCAGGTTATCTAGGAGAAAAAATATCCCTTAAAGCATTAGATTTAGGTGTAAATACCTGCTGGATTACATTTTCTAACAGTGACAAAATCAAAAAAAGACTTTTTTTAAACACTGACAAAGAAATTGTTGCAATTATCGCTCTAGGTTATGATGCAAACAAGACTACAGTTATAAATACCGATAGTGTAGGTGATAACTATTCTAAATCCAAACTGAAAATAGTTAAAAACAATGTGTCTACCAGACAAGAAATTGAAGATCTTGTCTATATTAAAGAATGGGGGCATAACGCAACCTATGAAGAACTTGAAAACAGAGGCCTTTTAGAGGCTCTAAACTATGCTAGGCTTGCACCTTCTACTATGAATAGACAGCCCTGGAGATTTATATTGGATAATGAAAAGGTTGTTCTTACTATAAGAAATGACGAAAATATTAGAGAATACGATGAAAAAATTGATACCGGTATCTCTATGCTATATTTTGAATCTTTAGCAGGACAGACTTTAACTAAGGTAAAATGGGTTTTAGACGCTCCTGATAAGGATTACAAAATTCCCGATTCTTATAGGATTGTTGGATACTGTAGTGTTTAAGATTATAACTGTAGAATGGCTGATTTCTTATAAGAAATCAGCCATTTATTATTATTCTACTATTTTATCTTGCATTTTTTCAACCAATTTTAATATTCCTTCTTTGACTTTATCAAGATCCTCCTGTAGAGGAGATCCTTCGAATTCTAAAGCTTCTACAAAATCCCATTTCATTCTATTTCGTTCCATTATATCCTTTAATTCTTTTTGAGCCCCTCCAGACCATCCATAGGATCCAAAGCTAAAAGCTGCCTTACCAGTTACTTTCTTTCTTCCTAGTTCTTCTAATGCAGCTGCTACCGGCGGAAACATCTTGTATTCATAAGTAGGTGCAGCAACTATAATACCTGCAGATTTGAAAACTGTGGCCATCATTTCACTTTCACTTTTTAATGGCATTTCCAATTTATTAACTTTTACACCTTTTTCTTTTAGAACTTCTTCTGCAAAATCCACTGCCTTTTTAGTCATTCCATACATAGAACCCCAGAGTATGGTTACTTCGTTTTTCCCTGCTCCATCGGAATATTTTGAAAATCTTGTATAATCATCTATTATTTTTTGAGGGTTCTTTCTGTAAATAGGTCCATGTCCCGGAGCTACTAATTTAAGGTCAAATTCTCCCGTCTTTTTAATAGCTTTCTTAACCTGTGGTGTAAAGGTAGCCATTACATTTGAAAAATATCTTATTCCTTCTTCTTCATAAAATTCTACCTCTTCATCTGTTAGGTTATCGTCGCAGTAATTTTCGTTGATTTTTCCAAAAGAACCGTACATATCGCAGGAAAATAGAGTCTTAGTTTCTTCTTCATAAGTCAACATAGTATCCGGCCAGTGTACATTCGGTACCGGATGAAAGGTTAGTTTCTTCCCTTTACCTAAGTCTAAAGTATCTCCTTCTTTTACTACCTGTATTTTTTCATCATTTCCAAAGAATGATTTCACTAGTTTCTGCGCCTTATCTGTACATATAATAGTGAATTTTTTATTGATTTTCTTGAAATTTTCAATCCATCCTGAATGATCAGGTTCCATATGGTTCACTATTAGATAATCAATGTCTTTTGGATCAATATTTATTTCTTCAAGATTTTCATATAAGGTATCAGGAATTCCGTCCCATCCTATTACTCCGTCAATTATTGCCGTCTTGTCTCCTTTTACTATGTAAGAATTTAAGGTAACTCCATTTGCAATATCCCACATTCCTTCAAAAAGTATATCTTCTACATTCATAGACAGCATATGTATTCCATCTGCTACTTCTATTTTATTCACTTTAGAACCTCCTTTTATGTTTATTGGTTATTTTAATTTACTCATTATGTGCTAAAGTATATAGTGTTAATTCTCCCTCTTCGTTAAAAGATTTAATTTTTGGAACAGTATTAATAAAATGTTCAGAATTTCTGTGTTTTTCTATAGCTTCTTTACTTTCCCATTTCTCTATAAAGGTTAAAACATTTGGATTTTCAACGTCCTGGTATAAATCGTATTCTATACATCCTTCTTCATTTTGGCTTAATTTTATTAATTCTTTTGTCAGATTTTTAAACTCTTCTACTTTTCCTTCTTTTACTGTGTTTTTGGATACTATTACTATCATTACAATCTCCTTTAGTTCATATATTCTAATTAAATCCATTATATCCATTTGAATTTTTAGTGTCAAATGGATTCTATCCTGCTTATGTGTGTAACTTTTTCCAAATTTTGTGATATAATGT
>JBEPWV010000251.1:0-2738 GCA_041642175.1 Clostridia bacterium | reverse complement strand
CCTACGGTAAAGATAAAAATAAGGAAACAATATTAGAAAAATATATAAAAAAAGCCGTTAATAATAATGATATTGAAATAGATGGAAACGGAAGCAGCACAAGAGATTACATCTATGTTGATGATGTAGTAAAATCAATAAAACATTTTGTTGATATTGGTGCTAGACAAGGTGAAATCTATAATTTGACTAGTGGTCACGATATTACTACAAGAAAATTAGTAGAGGACATAATTGATATATTTGATTCTGAAAGTGATATAAGGACAAATGATATAAAAGAAAGACCTACTACAACTATCAATAATGAAAAATTAAAAGAAGAATCAAATATTAAATTCAAAACTCCAAAAGAGGGTATAAAAGAATTAAAGTCATATTATGAAAATAAATATAAAGAATTGATTTAAGAAAAATTATATAGTAACTTTAATTAAAACTATCTATTTAAAATATAGGTAGTTTTTTTATGGAGGTGAATATGAAAAACGAAATAATTTATGTTGGAAATGAGCATACGAATTTTTCCAGTAGAAAAGGGACAATTCCAGACACTATTGTAAATCACATAGCACAAGGTAGTAAAGAAAGCTGTATAGACTGGTTCACAAGCAATACAAATACTCAATCCTCAGCCCATTTTTTAGTTTGTGAAAATGGAGATGTTTACCAATTTGTTAAAATAAAGGATATGGCTTGGAGTAACGGTTTATTTTTAAAAGACATTAAAAAAGCAAAATCACAAAAAGTAAAAAACAGATATATTAATCCAAATAGATATACGATATCAATAGAACACGAAGGGATATACGAAAAGACGAAAGGAGAGCTTACAGATAAACAGTTGAAATCTAGCATAAATTTACATCTTTACATAATAGATTATATATATGATAACTTCAAAACAATAATAAATGCTGATAGAGAGAATATAATCGGACACTTTGATATTGATCCAATTAGAAAACCTTTCTGTCCGGGAAATAAGTTTCCTTTTGATACAATTATTAATGAAATTAATAAAGAAAAATTTTTTACTGATGTTGAGAATCATTGGGCTAAAAAAGATATTTTATATCTAACTGAAAAGAAAATTTTATCAGGGTATCCAGATAGAACTTTTCGGCCGGAAGAATATATAACCAGAGGAGAAATAGCCAGTATATTAAGGAATATAATTAAGGATGATGCTTAATTTAAGCATCATCCTTATAATTTAATCCATAATTTTTGATATATTATTTGAAAATTCAACAGGATCTTCAAGAGGAAGTCCTTCTATTAATAAAGCCTGATTATATAGAAGATTTGTATATAAATCTAACTTATCTTTATCTTTTTCATAAGCATTTTTTAATGATTGGTAAACTTTATGATTTATATTTATTTCTAAAACTTTATCTGCTTTTATATTTTCACTGTTGGGCATATTTTTTAGTACTTTTTCCATTTCAATACTTAAATCACCTTCATTAGATAAACAAACGGGATGGTTTTTAAGTCTTTTTGATGACTTAACCTTTGATATTTTTCCGGATAATGCTTTGGTCATATATTCAAATATTTCTTTTTTAATATCATCATCTGCTTCACTATCTTCAACGTCATCATTTTCATCTATATTTATGTCACTACTAGATACAGACTTAAATTCCTTTTCTTTGTACTCTCCTAACATTTTAATGGCAAATTCATCTACATCTTCTGTAAAGTATAAAACTTCATACCCTTTGTCGGTAACAGATTCAGTCTGAGGTAGTTTTTTAAGCTTATCTTTAGATTCGCCGGAAGCATAGAAAATAAAGTTTTGCTCTTCAGGCATTCTTTCTATATATTCATTTAATGATACCATTTTTTCTTCTTTGGAAGAATAAAACATCAGCAGATCTTTTAAGAAATCTTTATCTCTTCCAAATTCATCGTAAATACCGAACTTTAATTGTCTACCGAAAGAGTCATAGAATTTTTCATACTTTTCTCGATCATGTTTCATCATATTTTCAAGTTCGCTTTTAATCTTTGTTCTAAGATTTTTTGCTATAAACTGAAGTTGTCTGTCCTTTTGTAATACTTCTCTTGATAAGTTTAAAGTTAGATCCTCAGAGTCTACAACACCTTTAATAAAGCTGAAATAGTCCGGAAGGAGGTCAGGGCATCTATTCATGATTAGAACGCCGTTAGAATATAATTCTAATCCTTTTTCATATTCTTTACTGTAATAGTCGAAAGGAATATTTTCCGGAATGAAAAGAACAGCATTGTATCTTATTACTCCGTCAACACTTATATGAAGATGACTTAAAGGTTCATCGAAACCAAAATGCTTTTCAGAATAAAAATTTGCGTAATCTTCATCTTTTAAGTTAAGTTTGTTCTTCTTCCATATGGGAACCATACTATTTACTGTTTCAACTTCAGTGTAACTTTCATACTCATCTTCTGTTCCTTCTTTTAACCTAGTTTTATCGACTTCCATTTTTATTGGATATCTTATAAAATCCGAGTATTTTTTTACTATTTGCTGAAGTTCATTTGTATTTAGATATTTATCGTAATTATCATCTTCAGTATTTTCTTTAATTGTTAAGATGATATCTGTACCTACATTTTCTTTTTCAAAACTTTCTATAGAATAACCATCGGCACCTTCTGATACCCATTTATATCCTTCATCTTCTCCTAATGCCCTAGTGTAAACTTCAACTTTATCAGCTACCATAAAAGATGAGTAAAATCCT
>JBEPWV010000250.1:0-2743 GCA_041642175.1 Clostridia bacterium | reverse complement strand
ATTTTAGGATTTCAAGAAGAGGAAGAAATACCGGAATTTGCAGATAAAGAAGTAATAATACATGATAGATTGGAAGAAGAAATAAGGCATAATAAAAATTTAGGATTATCAAAACATGACATTGAATACAATATGATAGAAATAGATTTCGATAAATTATTAGAGGAAGAAGATAATGAAATAATAAAAAATATGCATCAGTATTTTAGAAGTGCTAAACCATCTGAAAAAAACAGTTATACCGGAAAATTTAAAAATTACAATTTGATTATGATAACAGCTGAATCCTTTCATAGTTTAGCAATAGATAAAGAACTTACACCAACATTATATAAAATGCAAAATGAAGGCTATATTTTTACTAATTTCTACAACCCTTTATGGGGAGTGAGTACTTTAGATGGAGAATATGTAGCAATAACTGGGCTTTTACCAAAACCCGGAGTTTGGAGCATGTACGAGTCCAGGGATAACTACATGCCATATGCAATGGGAAATATCCTTAGAGAAAAAGGTTACACTACAAAAGCCTATCATAATCATTACTATACTTACTACGATAGACATCTATCTCATCCGAACTTAGGATATGAATATACAGGACTTGGTAACGGGTTAGATGTAGAAGAGACTTGGCCGGAGTCGGACCTAGAAATGATGGAATTAACAGCAGATAAATACATGGATGAAGAACCATTCCACACTTATTATCTTACTATGAGTGGACATATGCGTTATACCTTTAGTGGGAATTACATAGCAAGAAAAAATAGAGAATTAGTAGAACATCTACCTTATAGTGAAGAAGGTAAAGGATACATAGCTA
Organism: Clostridia bacterium; assembly: GCA_041642175.1. Lineage (GTDB taxonomy): Bacteria > Bacillota > Clostridia > Tissierellales > Dethiosulfatibacteraceae > UBA8670. The sequence goes on along the minus strand of JBEPWV010000250.1, from coordinate 1,917 downwards.
CTCATATTGAAGTAGATAGAGCTATGGAATACTTGCTTAATAAGTTAGAAGAATATGGAGTATCTGAAAACACACTAATTGTAATGAGCCCGGATCACTACCCTTACGGAATGGATAAAGAAAACTTAGATGAACTTGCAGGTCATGAATTAGAAAACAATTTTGAACTTTATAAATCTAGTTTAATAATATACAGCAAGGGAATAGAATCTGAGACTATTGATAAACCAGTATCAAGTTTAGATATTATACCAACAGTAATGAACTTGATGGGACTAGAATACGACTCAAGACTTTTAATAGGTAGAGATATTTTCTCTAGCTCAAAACCCTTAGTAATATTTCACAACAGAAGTTTTATTACGGACAAAGGCATGTATAATTCAGTAACTGAAGAATTCATACCAAAAACAGGAGTAGTAGTAGAAGAAGATTACGTTGAAAATATATTAGAAAAAATCGAAAGAAGATTTTATTATTCTGAACAAATACTGGATAAAGATTATTATTCGATAGTATTTGATAAAAAGTAAAAAAATAAATCAAGATAGCAGCTTAACACTGTTATCTTTTCCTTTAGATATAAGTAATACGGTGTATAATAAAAAAAAAGACTAAAAGGGGGATTACTATGTCAGATAAAAAAATAGGTATTGCATTAGGTGGTGGAGGACCAAGAGGATTTGCTCACTTAGGAGTTCTTAAGGCTTTAGAGGACAAGGGAATAAAGATAGATGCAGTTTCCGGGACAAGTGCAGGATCTATAATCGGTTCGCTAATTGCTGCTGGAAAAACATCAGAAGAAGTTTTTGAATTGATGAAAAAAAATGAACTTACAGATTTTGCAAAGATTAAATTACCTGTGAGTGGATTTATGAGTTTAGAAAGCATGGGTGAAAAATTAGAAAAAATACTTCCTGGAAAAAACTTCAGCGACTTAAAACTTCCATTTTATACAGCCGTTACAAATATATTAACGGGTAAAATAGAATATATATCTGAAGGAAATGTGGTAAAGGCTGTACAGGCATCTTCATCTATACCAATAATATTCTCACCAGTTGAAATTAATGGACAGCTCTATGTAGATGGAGGATTACTAGATAACGTACCAGTCCAACCTTTAGAAGATTCTTGTGATATAATTATTGCAGTTGACATTATGCCCTTAGGAAAAGTAGAAAAAGCTGAAAAAGTGGAAAAATTAATTGAAATCGCAGAAAGAATATTTGAGATAAGTACAAAATCAATAAATAATGAAAAGCTAGAGGTATGCGACTACCTTGTAAAAGTTGAAGGTTTAGAAGATTATAACATTTTAGACTCTAGTCATGCTGATGAAATATATGAAATTGGTTACAATCACACTAAGGATATGAATATAGATATATAAAAAAAAGGAGTTTTGATTAATTTCAAAACTCCTTCATCATTCTACTTATCTTTATTCATATCCCATAAAACTATCAGTAATTATATTATCTTCATCTACTCCAAATCCTGTTAACTTTTCTTTAAAGAAACTGGTCATGCCTGGAGTCCCCGAGATGTAGTAAAGAGAATTATTTTGATTCTCCTTAGCGTAAGCATCGATTTTATCAGTAAATTCATCTCTATCAGAAATAAATACTACCTCCAATCCATCACTGTTTTCTCCGGCTGATTTCAAAGTATCAGTAAAAGCAAACTCTCCTCTATCATCTGAGTAAAGTACCTTCATATCCTTCACTTTAACTTTATTATTATGAATATTCTTAGTTAAAGCTCTAATAGGTGTTATACCTATGCCACCAGCCATCAAAAGAGATGGTTTGTCATAATCTTTAATGGTAAACTTACCCATAGGACCATCTACTGTCATCACATCACCCGGTTTGAGTTCTAGTAGATTTTTCTTAAATTCACTAGGGTCTTCAG
>JBEPWV010000249.1:0-2745 GCA_041642175.1 Clostridia bacterium | reverse complement strand
TCTGGGAATATAAGCTGTTCCTTAACTCCAACAGCATAGTTTCCTCTGCCATCGAATGCAGTTTTAGATATTCCTCTAAAATCTCTCACTCTAGGTAAAGCAAGGCTTATAAACTTATCCATGAAATTATACATCTTTTCACTTCTTAATACAACCTTACAACCTACTGGCATTCCTTCTCTAATTTTGAAGTTAGATACTGACTTTTTAGCTTTCGTTATTACCGGCTTCTGTCCGGCAATAATAGTCATCTCTTCAGCAGCTTTTTCTAAGGTTTTTATATTATCCTTAGCTTCGCCAACTCCCATATTCAATACTATTTTTTCTACTTTTGGAACCTGCATAGGACTTTCGTATCCGAATTTTTCCATGAGTGCAGGTATTACTTCATTTTTATATTTTTCTTTTAATCTTGATGCCATCGCTTGTACCTCCCTTCACTGAAATTAATCAAGCATTTCTCCGCATTTTTTACATACTCTTGCTTTACTACCATCATCTAAAATTTTAACCTCTGTTCTTACTCCTTTTTTACACTTGTTACAGTAAACCATAACATTTGAAGCATGAACAGGTCCTTCTTGATGGATAATCCCAGCTTGCTGCATCTGCTGATTTGGTTTTTTATGCTTAGTTAGCATATTAATTCCTTCTACAAGAACTCTATCTTCTTTAGGAAAACATGCTAGAACTTTTCCTGTTTTTCCTATATCTTTTCCTGCCGTAATTACAACTTTGTCGCCTTTTTTTACATGCATGTTCTACACCTCCTAATATTACAGTACTTCTGGTGCTAATGAAATTATTTTCATATAATTTCCATCTCTTAATTCTCTTGTAATAGGACCAAAAATACGAGTTCCTACCGGAGCCTTATCATCTTGAACTATTACTGCTGCATTTTCATCGAATTTTATATATGTACCATCATTTCTTCTAACACCTTTTTTTGTTCTTACTACTACAGCTTTTACTACTTCTCCTTTTTTTACAACTCCACCTGGCGTTGCTTTTTTAACAGAAGCAATCACTGTATCTCCTATATTTGCATATCTTCTATTAGAGCCTCCGAGAATTCTAATAACTTGTATTACTTTAGCTCCCGAATTATCTCCTACTTTAAGTTTGGATTCATTCTGAATCATGTGATAACCTCCCTTCACTTACGTAAAGATTATTTTGCTTTTTCTATTATCTCCACAAGTCTCCATCTTTTATCTTTAGATAAAGGTCTAGTTTCCATTATCTTAACTGTGTCGCCTTCACCGCAGACATTGTCTTCGTCATGGACTTTGAATTTTTTAGTTACTTTCATTTGCTTCTTATATAAAGGATGTGAATTAAATGATTCAACTGTTACAACAGCAGTTTTATCCATTTTATCACTTACTACTTTCCCAATTCTTTGTTTTCTTTGATTTCTCTCCACTTCAATAGTCCTCCTTTCATATAGACTACTTTACTTCTATATTAAGTTCTCTTTCTCTTAATACTGTTTTTACTCTAGCTATATTTTTTTTAACTGTTTTTATTCTTGAAGTATTTTCAAGTTGACCTGTTGCCAATTGAAATCTTAAATTGAATAATTCCGATTTAAGATCCACTAACACTCCATCAAGTTCATTAACAGTTTTTTCTCTTAAATCACTAGCTTTCATTAGCTTCACCATCCTTCTCTAACTGCTGCTCAGCCTTTGTAACAAATTTACAAGGAATAGGTAGCTTATTAGCTGCCAATCTCATTGCCTCTCTTGCTACATCTTCTGGTACACCAGTCATTTCAAACATAATTCTACCTGGTTTTACAACCGCTACCCAGTACTCAGGGGATCCTTTACCTTTTCCCATTCTTGTCTCAGCAGGTTTTTGTGTTACAGGTTTGTCTGGGAAAATTTTAATCCATATCTTCCCGCCTCTTTTTATATATCTTGTCATAGCTCTTCTGGCTGCTTCTATTTGATTTGATTTAATCCAAGCAGCTTCTAGAGCTTGTAATCCGTATTCACCATAAGTAATGTGTGTTCCTCTGGTAGCCTTACCCTTCATTCTACCTCTTTGAACCTTACGATGCTTAACTCTTTTAGGCATTAACATAATATAACATCCTCCTTTCTGCTGGATTATCTATTATTTCTTCTGTTATTTCTTCTACCTCTATTATTACTCTTTGTATCAATGTTTTTGTTTGTATCTTCTGGTCCGATTAAACCTTCTTTTACAGTTAAAATTTCACCTTTGCTAATCCAAACTTTTACACCGATCTTACCGTAAGTAGTATCAGCTTCTGCAAAACCGTACTCGATATTTGCTCTAATTGTTTGTAAAGGTATCTTTCCTTCACTATATCCTTCAGTTCTCGCCATATCAGCACCATTTAGTCTTCCAGCAACCATAGTCTTAACACCAGTTGCTCCAGCTTTCATGGTTCTTCTGATTGATTGTTTCATTGCTCTTCTAAAAGATACTCTTCTTTCGATTTGGCTTGCAATACTTTCTGCTGTAAGTTGTGCATCTAATTCAGGAATTTTAACTTCTTCAACATTAACAATTACTGTTTTACCAGTAAGTTTTTGAAGTTTGTTTCTTGTTATTTCAACTCCAGAACCGCCTTTACCAATAACCATTCCAGGTTTTGCTGTATAGATGCTAACTTTAATTCTGTTTGCAAATCTTTCTATTTCAACTTTAGATATTCCAGCTATATATAAATCCTTTTTTATCATTTCTCTAATTTCGTAATCTTCT
>JBEPWV010000248.1:0-2747 GCA_041642175.1 Clostridia bacterium | reverse complement strand
TAGGGTGATTAAAACCTATTGTTTTAGCATGAAGTAATTGACTCTCCATATTGAATTCATTTCTTTTTCTACCGTAAATTGGATCTCCTACAATAGGATGTTTTATATGAGACAAATGAACTCTTATTTGATGAGTTCTCCCTGTTTCTAAGTTTAATTTTAAATAAGTATAGTTTTTATATCTTTTTATCACTTCAAAATGAGTTACGGCTTTTCTACCATTTGTAGTAACTACAGCCATCTTTTTTCTGTTTTTAGGATCTCTTCCTATTGGAAGAACTATTTTGCCTTTATTATTAGGCAACACCCCATGTACTAAGGCTGTATATTCTCTTTTAGTTTTATGTTTTTTTATTTCCTTACTTAACCCTAAATGAGCTAAATTATTCTTAGCTATTAACAATAATCCTGTTGTATCTTTGTCAATTCTATGAACTATTCCCGGTCTTATTACACCATTTATAGAAGATAGGTTATCCAATTTATTAAGAAGTCCGTTAACTAAAGTACCTTCCCTATTTCCCGGTGCAGGATGAACTACTAAATCTCTTTGTTTGTTTACTACAGCTAGATATTCATCTTCATAGATTATATCTATATCAATTTCTTCAGCCTTTAATTTTAATTTCTTGGGCTTCGGAAAATTTACTTCAATTTCATCTTTATTTTTCAAAATGTAATTTTTCTTTTCATTTTTTCCATTAACTTTGATGTGGTTGTTGTCAATAAGTTTTTGAATATTGGATCTAGAATACTCCTTATATTGATTTGATATGTATTTATCTAGTCTTATTTCTTTTTCTGAATCAAATATAAATTTATCACTCTTCAATTTCATCAGCTCTTTCATACTTATCAAAAAATACTAAAATAGATAATAATATTGTAAATAGTACTAAAAAAGAATCAGCAATGTTAAATACTGGAAAGTCGTAATAACCCCAGAAATTAACATCAATAAAATCTACTACAAAGTTCAGTCTTACTCTATCGATTAAATTGCCCATTGTTCCACCTATTATTCCCCATAATGACAAAATGGTTATTTCGTTAAGATTTTTATTCTTTTTTTGATATATAAATATACCTATTAATATAATAATTGTAAAAATAATTAATGGAAGCTGCTTATTTTGCAGTATTCCAAAAGCTGCTCCTCTATTTTCAATATATTTAAATTGAAGAAAATTATTAATAATAGTTATAGGTTCTTTTCCTTTTAAATTTAAAATTGCGATGTATTTTGTCAGTTGATCTAAACCTACTATAAACACCGCTAAAATAATATGCATATTTTGACTCCTTATATTTTGTTTAGCATTTCTATGATAAGATCTGCACTTTTTTTTGCAGCTTCAATTTTAAATTCCTCGTAGTTAATGCTGGAAGACTCATCCGCATTATCAGAAATACATCTTATAGCTATATAAGGTACTTTGTTTATATAACATACATGACCTATTGAACCACTTTCCATGTCTGCACAAAGAGCAGAAAATTCTTTTTCCAAATATAATTTTGTTTTTATTTCACTTATAAATTTATCTCCGGAAATAATTCTTCCAACTTTACATGTATCGCTGCTTTTTACTGAATCCTGTGCATATTCAAGCAATTTTTCATCAGTTTCAAAAATATATTTTTCCATTTGAGGTATTTGTCCAAGTTTATAACCAAAATTTCTAACATCTACATCATACTGCATAGTTTCTGAAGCAATAATAATATCTAATACCTTCACATCCTTTGAAATACCACCAGCAATTCCAGTATTAATAATATAATCTGGAGAAAAATTACTTATCATCAGTTGAGTTCCTATTGCAGAATTTACTTTACCAATACCTGATTTTGCTATTATTATATTCATATTTTCATAATCACAGACATAAAAATTAAAATTTCCAATTTTTTTATTTTTGTTTTTATGCAATTTATTAACTAGCAGATGTATTTCTTCATCCATCGCTCCAATTATTCCTATTTTTATCATATTTTCTCCATTCTTAGCTTAAACGAACAAATTAATTATAACTGTTCTCAATATATTCATAAGTAAAAAGGCTACAATTGGAGAAAAGTCTATCATACCTTTGTTAAGCCCAATTTTATAAAGTAATTCTCTCACTGGATAAAGAATAGGTTCTGTCAATTGAAATAAAATATTGTAAATCTTTGGGCTTACCATATTTCTTAAATAAGATAATATAATTCTTGCTAATATTAAAATTTCTATTAAATTAAATAATGTGTTCACTGCTCTTACAAATATGCTCATCTTTTACTCCCATCTAAAAACATTTTTTTCTGTATTTATTTTGATTTTACCTTCAATTTCTGTTCCTTTAGGTGCTATTAAGAATATGTCATTTGATACTTTTTGTATATTTGCTTCTAAGGCATATACTCCACCTTTCGTAAATTCGAAAATCAATTTCTTAAGATCCTTATCTACATTTTCTAAATTTAATACTATTGTTTTTTTTCTTTTTAACTCATCAATAATTGATGCACATTCGTTGTAATTTTCAGGCTTTAATATATACAAATCTGCGTCTATATTTTTTGTACTTCCTTTATATGTATCTTTTATCTCTTCTATTGGCATTTTTTCTCTATATCCTTTTCTTTCTTTTCTTTCTTTTTTTTCATTATGATCTAGTTCATCTTCATATACGTCTTCCTGAATCTCATCTTCTAAATCTGTTACACCTATTAAATTTTTAAATTTATCAAACATGCTATCC
>JBEPWV010000247.1:0-2751 GCA_041642175.1 Clostridia bacterium | reverse complement strand
AGATAAATTATTATCAGGAGCATACTCTCCTGCAGCTACATCTTTTAAATAATCTATTTTATGAATAGTATCTTTAATAATATCACTATCCAGCGGACTCATTAGATCATTATAACTTTTACCTGATTCTAAAATGCTATTCATAAGTTCTATAAACTCATTTTGTAATCCTTTTTGTCCTTCTGTAGTGTAAGTTACATCCTCTACTTCAAGAGTAATATCATCAATTTCAGCTATCTTATCTAATAGATCAGGGTTATCTATTATATCTTTATTATTTGATACGTAATTAAATAGATCCATTACAGGATCACCTACAGGATTATCTACAGGATCATCTAAATAAAAATTCTCTTCTTTTAATATTTTAGTAGCAAATTTTTTATCTACACCTACTTGTTTTAATTTTTGACGAAGTTTTTTACCTTCTTTAAATTTTACTTTAAAATTAGGCAATGCCAGATACATCTTATCAATATCAAAGTCGGAACCGGTCTTAGCGGTAATCTCGTGATATACTACAGCCTGATCTCCAGCAATTGGAGGTAATATTCCTATTACTTCAAAACTATCATTAGAAGACATTGCCTGGTTAGGAACTCTGTATCCTAGTATATTCTTAAAGATTTCAGGATCTATCTTATTTGCTGTATAAGCTTTTTTAAATTCATTATAGCTCATCCCTGTTTTTTGAAAGATAGAAGCAAATGGCAATAATATCTTAGACTTTTGGATATGCATTACTCCACCTTCTTCTTTACTGCTTTTCTTTCCTGTTTCAGGATCAAAATATAGTATCTCTCCTGTTTTAGAATCTGTAACCGGCAAAGGAGGCTCTAGTTTAGTTTGTTCTTCAAAATAGAATATACCATCTGCATCTTCCTGACTTAATCTATCATAGCCTACATTAGCTACCTGAACCACACTGGAGCCATTAGTATGTATTTTACCTGCTTGTTTTTGAATAAAAGACGCTATTACAGGAAAGGCCCGTTGTCCAAAATTAGGGATGGCTTCCAAAGGCAGATCAGTGTGCAGCATATGAATCAAATCACTTTCTGTTTCAATATCCATTTGTTTGATCAAAAGTTTTTTGACTTTCTCTCTGCTGAATCCTTTTACTTTTTTAGAAGTTTTATTATCAGCTTCATATACAATATCTCCGTTCTCATCTCTTAGATCACGAGTGTGATATCCCATCTCTTTTAATACATCTTCAAGCTGTGCCTGAAGCATGTTTATAGCAGTGCTGTTTATTTTATCATAAATTTCAGCTCCGGTATGGTAAGTATATTTTTTATTCTTTTTATCATATAATTTATAGGCTTTAGTACCATCTTCAAGGTCCAGGTTAGTAAGAATATTCTTAACACTCTGCATTCCCAGCTTAGTATCTTTATCAAGCTTAGTAGGAAGTTCTACCTGCATTTTAGATCTAGCAGAATCCAGGATAAAAGGGTTCAATCTTAGATCAGGATTTACACCATTATAACTTCCATCCTCATTTAAAGAATGAAGGGTAGTAGGAGTGGCATTAGATGCTTTACTACCAGATTTAAATACCAACTGCTCTACGCCCTGTTCTTCCATCTGATCTACGATCTTCTGCATCTCAGTACCATTTGTCATCGCAGGAAATAAAGGCGCTAAAGAGTACTTAAAATACACCGGCATGCCATGTTGCAGAACTCCCGCGTCTTGGTTAGGATGTAATTTATCCAATACTTCAAAGTGCACCATCTTAAGTGGTGTAAAACTCTTACCTGCAGTTTTAATCCATTTTATATTTTCATCGGTAATCTTGTGATCAGGATCATTTAATTCATTATAATTTTTAGTATCTACATCATTCCACCCATAAGTTCTTTCAATAAGATCTCTGAAGTGTTCTGAACTTACATATCCCTGAGCATCTGCAAGCTCATGTTTAAAGGTCATTTTCTGACCCGTAGCTTTAGATATTAATTTACTATGAGTAGATTCTTTGATATCTATATTATTAACTACTGCAACTACAATGCTATCGTCTTTATCTTCTACAGTGTGAGTTTTTCCATCATAATCAGTATAGGTCTTGCTCTCGTTGCTTTGCCTGTGGTGTAAGTATTTACCATCTGTAGCTACTGCAGGTGCTCGTTTAAGAAAGTCAGTAAGGTTGATATCATCTTCTTTCTTTTGTGCATAATAACTTGCATGACCGTTAAATATATTACTAAGTTCATAATTCACTAAGAAACCGGAGATGATATACTCATAGATACTCATTTCCATTTCACCGGTACGCATATTGTTTTCTACTTCAAAAAGCTTAACCTCTTCAAAAGTAGATTCTCCGGTAGTTTCATCGACCACCTCTTTTCTGATAAGGGTGATGTTACTGAGGTAATTATAATTCTTTTGTATAATATCATTGATGTCATTATACACATAACCCATTAATACATCTAAGCTCTTATTGCTTCTGGAATCTCCTTGCTGGCTATAAAAATTACTGTGAATTACAGGATATCCCCTTGAGGTATCATACAGCAATCTTGCTTTATCAGGCTTTTCTTTTTTAAATTTTTCTAAAGAGCTTGTAAAGATTCCTATTTTATGATAATTACCGGCAGCAAAGTCTTCCGGAGTAAGGTCTTCTTTTTCAATATCTTTATCAGTGTTGTAATGATAACCATCAATAAGGTTATTCATCAAGAATTCTTTTTTGTTATCTGCATCAAAATATGCCTGAATATCCTGGCTGGCTTTATC
>JBEPWV010000246.1:0-2767 GCA_041642175.1 Clostridia bacterium | reverse complement strand
TATACTTTGGATGGACTGGATTAGGAGGACTTTTACTAGCCTGTGTAGTTGCCACACCTATTGCAATTTTCTTCGGATATTTAACTGGAGTGTTGTTTAACAACACAAAAGGTCAGGAAATGATAGCGGGGCTTATTGTAGGGTTCTTTGCAAATGGGTTATATCAATTTTTACTACTTATTGTAGTAGGAGGTATAGTTCCCATAAGGAAGGTACCTATGTTAAAACCAGATGGAGTAGGACTTAGAAATACTATAGCTCTTGATACAAACTTCGGTGAAGTAGGATTGAAGTATGCCTTTGATGAGGTATTTAAAGTTAACTTGTTTCACTTTTTTATAATAATAGGTGGAGTCATAATATTATATAGTTTATTTAGACTATTTTACAGTGGAAAAAATGAAAAAATTCAAAGACTGAAAAGTAAAAAAACATATATATTCTATATGATTCTCGGTGGAATTTTAATAGGATTTAGTTACCTTATAATGTTCAGTCACACAGGAGGATTTTTATTTAAAGCTGTAGATAGTTCAGCTATACAAAGTCTTAATATGCTTCAGGCAATAGAGGTTCCTATTTTCACATTATTCTTGGTTTTTTTAGTTGCTGTGTTTAATATAGTAATAATGAAAACTAAACTTGGGCAGGATTTTAAATCAATTGGATTGAGTCAGCATATAGCAAGAGTTTCAGGAATTAATGTAGACAGAACCAGAATTATAGCAGTTATAATGTCAACAGTTCTAGCAGCTTGGGGTCAGATAATTTTCCTCCAAAATGTTGGAACTATAAATACCTACGGAAGTCACATGCAGGTTGGACTTTTCGCAGTTGCAGCTATACTAATTGGTGGAGCCACAGTTAAAAATGCAACAATAGGACATGGTATATTAGGAATTATACTTTTCCATGCGGTATTTATTGTATCACCTACAGCTGGAAAACAGCTTTTCGGAGATGCACAGCTTGGAGAATACTTTAGAGCCTTCATAGTATACGGAGTTATAGGTGTATCATTAGCACTTCATGCTTGGAAAAACAGAAGAGGGTTGGAAGAACTAGGAAAATAAATTCACTAAAATATAACTGTTAAGAGTATTATACTCTTAACAGTTATTTAAATACTATATATTGAAGGAGGAGAATGTAATATATGCTTAATCAAAAATATATTGATAAACTATTAAAAATTATGAAAGATAAAAGTATAGATGCTCTAATGTTGGGACCATCTATTGACTTAAAATTTCTGTTGAGATATTCACCACATCCAGATGAGAGGTTTCAAAGTTTTGTATTGTTGAAAAGGGGAGAATTTTTCTACATATCTCCTCAAATTACAGCAGAAGAAATAGAAGAAAAAATTGAAACTGAAATAGACATGTATACCTGGGGAGATCATGAAGGCTTTGTAGATACTACGGTTAATGCCTTAAAAAAATACGGACTTGAAAATAAAACCATTGGAATAAATAACGGGATTATTGGAATAAACTATTTGGATATAAAAAATTCTTTTGATGCTAACTTTATAAATGGTCACCGAGTTTTAGAAGAATTAAGAATAATAAAAGACGATAAAGAAATAGAATTCATGAGAAAAGCTTCTGAATTAGCTGATAAGGTTATGAGTAGAACTATAGAATTTATTCAACCCGGGGTTACAGAAAAGGAAATAAAAGAAAAAATTGAAGAATATTTTCTTGAAGAAGGAGCAGATGGGTTATCCTTTACACCGATAATTGCCTCAGGTAAAAATAGCTCAAAACCCCATTATGCTGAAGATTCTAGAGTTATCCAGGAAAAAGATATAGTAATTTTAGACTTAGGATGTAAATATCAAGGACTGTGTTCTGATATGTCAAGAACTGTATTTGTTGGTGGAGTAACAGAAGAAGAAAGAAAAGTATATGAAATAATAAGAGAGTCAAATGAAGCAGGAGAAAATAAGGCCCAGATAGGTACAAAATCTGAAGAAGTAGATAAGGCAGCCAGAGACATAATAATAGAAGCTGGTTATGGAGACTATTTTATTAACAGAACGGGACATGGTATAGGTTACAGTGTACATGAAGCTCCGGATATAGTTGGAGGAAACAGCATAAAACTTGATAGAGGAATGGCTTTTAGCATAGAGCCTGGTATTTATATTCCCGATAAATTTGGTATGAGAATAGAAGATATAGTAGTAATGACTGAAGAAGGACCGGAAGTTTTGAATAAATTTACTAAAGATATAATAATAAAATAAAAATTTAAAAAAACATATAAAAACAATACAAATGTCAAAAAATCCGTCTATAATAGACGGATTTTTTGACATTTTAAATTTAGAAATCATGAAGTGATTGCAATCACATAATAAAAAATTGGCATACTATTTGCAATTACTTATAGTATAATAAGTATAAAAAGATAGGTGTAGTAGATGAGAGATAAAGGATTAATTTACGATATAAAAAAATTTTCTATTCACGATGGCCCGGGAATAAGAACTACGGTTTTTTTAAAGGGATGCCCTTTAAACTGTATTTGGTGTCATAATCCTGAAAGTATAGATGAGAGAAAAGAGTTTTTGCACAATAAGGATAATTGTGTTTTATGTGGAGAATGTGTTACAACATGCCCTGAAAGCGCATTATTAATTGAAGATGGGAAACTTAAATGGAATAGAGAGAAGTGTACTTTTTGTGGAGAATGTGAAATAGCTTGTGTTTATAGAGCAAGAGAAATAGTAGGAAAAGAGTATTCTATAGAGGAAATT
>JBEPWV010000245.1:0-2772 GCA_041642175.1 Clostridia bacterium | reverse complement strand
TTCACATTTACTTGCAATTTCTGCTGCTACAATATTTTTAGCTACATAACGAGCAGCATAAGCACCTGATCTATCAACTTTTGTTGGGTCTTTTCCTGAAAAAGCTCCGCCGCCGTGTCTAGAGTACCCTCCGTAGGTGTCTACTATTATTTTCCTTCCAGTTAATCCAGCATCTCCCTGAGGACCACCGATTACAAATCTTCCTGTCGGATTTATATGGTATTTAGTATTTTCATCAAGAAGTTCTGAAGGGATTATTTTTTCTATAACTTCTTTTTTTATATCCTTCTCTATTATATCTAATGTTATCTTATCACTATGTTGAGTTGAGATTACTACAGTATCGACTCTTACTGGTTTATTATCGTGGTACTCTACAGTTACCTGAGTTTTACCATCGGGACGAAGATAGCCTAAGATTTTTTTCTTTCTAACCTCTGCAAGTCTCATAGCCAGTTTGTGAGCTAGAGATATAGGTAAAGGCAAAAGTTCTTCTGTTTCATCACAGGCAAAGCCAAACATGATGCCCTGATCTCCGGCACCGATTTTATCGTAAGAGTCACTACCGTTTCCTTTAAATTCTTTTGACTCATCAACTCCCTGAGCAATGTCTTTAGACTGTTCATCTATAGTAGTAAGTACAGCACAGGTTTCACTGTCAAAGCCGTATTTAGCTCTTGTGTATCCTGTATTCTTTATAGTTTCTCTTACTACTTTAGGTATATCAACGTAACATTCTGTTGATATTTCTCCAGATACTAAAACCAATCCTGTGGTAACAGAAGTCTCACAGGCAACTCTAGCTGTAGGATCTTTCTCAAGTACAGCATCTAAAATACCATCTGATATTTGGTCACAAAGCTTATCAGGATGACCTTCAGTAACAGATTCAGATGTAAACAACCATTTTCTCATTTTATTCCTCCTAGTGTGATTAAAAATTTATACAAAAATTAAAAAAACTCTTCAAAAGAAGAGGTCAATTTCATACCGTCCTCATCTTTCGGATATACCGCGGGAATTAGCACCGTGTTTCTACCGGCTGCTGGGTTTCATAGGGCCCGTCCCTCAACCACTCTTGATAAGGTATTTATCGAATAAACTATAACATAATTAATAATCACTGTCAATTTCATTACTAAAAATTTATAATATGGAAACTCCTACAGAAATAGATAAAACTATAACTCCTGCAGCTAATACACCTAAGGATATGAAAAATATGGATTTTCTATAATCCAGCTTCAAAAATGAAGCTACAGCAGAAGCTGTCCAGACTCCTGTAGTAGGAAGGGGTATAGCTACAAGTAAAAACAATCCAAAAAGTTCGTATTTCCTTACTTTTTGTGAACTTCTATCTACTTTATTTACAATCATTGATGCAGGTCTTTGTAAAAAAGTAGATCTGGCTATCCATCTTATAATGGGACGGTAAAGTTTTAGTAAAAAAGGTACTGGTATTATATTGCCTATGACGCTTATAACAAATGCATTGTAAGGACTAAGGCCTATTGATATACCGTAGGGTATAGCACCTCTAAGTTCTGAGATAGGGACCATAGATAAAATAAAAACGGATAACTCTTTTTGGATTAAGATTAGAAATTCAGACATTTTATCTCCTTATTATTAAAAACTACAACTATTATACAATAAACAGTGACAATAATAAACCGATTAATTAAACTTAATATATAATTAATTGCTTGTAAATTTTTAAATTGATATAATAACGTAACACAAATTATTAGGAGTGACTTATGAAGAGAGTATTAGGAGTAATGAGAAAAGCTATCGAAGAACATAATATGATAGAAGAAGGTGATAGAGTAGCAGTAGGAGTCTCCGGTGGTAAAGATAGTATGCTTTTACTGGAAGCTTTAAAAAGATTTCAAGCTTTCAGTCCATATAAATTTGACCTATTAGCAGTGACAGTTGACTTAGATTTTGAAACTCAAGGAATCAATAAATTAGAAAATTACTATAAAAGTAATAATATAAATTACGAAATCATTGAAACAAAAATAAGCAAAATAGTCTTTGATGTAAGAGAGGAAAGAAATCCCTGTGCCTTATGTTCAAAAATGAGGAAGGGAGCTATAAACAATAGACTAAATGAATTAGGTTACAATAAGTTGGCTATGGGTCATCATGCAGATGATTTAGTTGAGACTTTATTTATGAGTATGTTTTTTGAAGGAAGATTAAAAACCTTTAAACCCGTGACATATTTATCTAGAAAGGAAATATATTCCATTAAACCTTTTATATATATGAAGGAAAAACAGATTATAAATGAAGTAGAAAAAAGCCAGATTCCTGTGTTTAAAAGCCCCTGTCCCTTGGACAAGGAAACTAAAAGAGAAGAAATTAAAAATTTAATGAAGGATATATACAAGGACATTCCTGATGGTAGAGAAAGAATTATAACAGCTATCAAAAATTCTGATAAAGTTGAGCTTTGGTGAAAGGAGTTCTAGACATGAAAAAGAAAATATTATCAATTGTTTTAACAGTGTTGGTATTGTCGACGGTATTTGCTTATGGAGATATGCTGACTATTTATGAAGAATATGAAGAAAACTATATAAATGAGGGAATTATACACCAGCAGTACGAAAGGTACACAGATAAAGGAAAAGTGACCATAGATGTTTTGAAAATAACTCTTGATGAAAATAATTCTATAAAGCCTATATACAATAAAGAAGGAATAATCAACAAAAAATCATTATCGCAGTTAACAGCAGATAACGAAGCTGTAGCGGGAAT
>JBEPWV010000244.1:0-2772 GCA_041642175.1 Clostridia bacterium | reverse complement strand
TTATATTAGATATATCTTCCTCGTTTATCTTTAAATTTTCATCTCTTTTTAATACTTCACCGTAAGTATCTAAAGTGTCTGTCAATAAACCTAAAATACATTCACATATATACTTTTTATTTCCTTCCATTAAAAAACTGGAAATACGTGTGGCTTTTCCAATACATATAGGCAAAACTCCGGCTACATCAGGGTCTAATGTCCCGGTGTGACCAACTTTTTTCTGGCCAGTTAGTTTTCTTATTTTATTTACTACATCATGAGATGTCATTCCAGTAGGTTTGAGTACATTTATGACTCCATTATAATGCATTCTTTTCTACTTCCTCAATTATCTTGTTCTTTAGATCATTATATTCGATATTCTCTATTTTAAATCCAGCGGCATTTTTATGTCCTCCACCACCAAAAACCTCACATATTTTTGAAACATCAGAGTTTCCTAAAGATCTCATACTTATTTTGTAGGTATTATCCCCTAATTCTTTTATAAGTATTGAAATTTCTACATTTTCAATGTCTCTTAACCTTTCAACTAGTCCATCTATATCTTTTAAAGTTAAATTATACTTTCTTAAAATTTCTTTACTTAAATAAGATAGAGCTACTCTATCTTCATAGAAAAATTCTGTTGAATTAAATACATCTGATTTTAATTTGAAAATATTTTTTGGTTCACTACTGTATAAATTTTTTATGATTTCGTTTTTATTTATGTTCATTTTTAGGAGTTTACTCACATTTTCAAAAGTATTATATCCTGCATTATCATATATAAACTTTCCAGTATCAGTTATAATAGATATAAAAATACTTTCAGCTGCAATTTCGTTTATATTGTAATTCAAATGATTAAATATATCGAATATTATTTCTCCAGTTGAACTGTAGTCAGGTTCTATTATATTTAAATCACAGTATCCTTCATTTGTTTTGTGATGATCTATGCAGACTGTTTTTTTTGAATTTTTTAAGATTGAAGAATTTTCACCTAACCTTTCCTTATCTGATGAATCTAGAGCAAAAAATAAATCATACTTAATATCTTCATTATAAACAGAACTTTCTTCTACATCTTTCATGAATTTATAGTTAAAAGGAATTTCACCGTTAACATAAAAATCTACATCTTTATTCTTATCTCTAAGTATTTCTCTTAACGCCATAATAGACCCAATGCTATCTCCGTCAGGATCGGCATGGGCCATTATTGCAATTTTATTTGAATTTTTAACAAAATAATCTAATTTTTTAAGATTTTCTTTGTTAATCATCTTGTACCTCTGATTTTTTTATTTCATTCAACAATTTATTAATTCTTACACCATTTTCAATAGTTTCATCAACATAAAATTTTAACTCTGGTGAAGTTCTAGTTTTTAAAACCTTACTTAATTCTGTTCTTAAAAAACCTTTTGCCTTATTTAATATATCTATATACTGTTTTCTTTTGTCTATGCTTTCAATTGATGATATATAAACTTTTGCAAACTTCATGTCTTCTGTAACATCAACATGAGAGATTGTTAAATGTTCGCTTATTCTTGGGTCGCTTAATTTCTTTTTGATTATTAAACTAAGATCTCTTTTAATTTCTTCGGTTATTCTATAAAGTCTTTTCTTTTTCATTTTGACACCTACTCTTCTACTTCTTTTCTACTTCTTTAACTACAAAGGCTTCTATAACGTCGCCTTTCTTAACATCATTGTAATTGTTAATTCCTAGTCCACCTTCATATCCGGTATTTACTTCTTTTACATCATCTTTAAATCTTTTTAATGATGAAATCTCACCTTCATGAACAACTACACTATCTCTTAACAGTCTAACTTGAGAATTTCTTTTTATACTTCCCTGCTGAACATATATACCTGCTACTGTTCCAGCATTAGGTACTTTAAAAATGTCTCTAACAACAGCTCTACCTAACATTACTTCTTCAAATTCAGGTTCTAGCATACCTGTAACTGCTGCCTCTATATCTTCTATAGCATTGTATATGATTCTATATGTCTTAATTTCAACTTCTTCAGCTTTTGATAATTCTATTGCCTGATTAGTAGGTCTTACATTGAATCCTATAATAATAGCATTAGATGCTGAAGCAAGCATAACGTCGTTTTCGTTAATACCTCCAACTCCGCTGTGTATTACATTTACCTTTACTTCCTGAATACTTAATTTTTCTAAAGACTGTTTAACTGCTTCTATAGAACCTCTAACATCTGCCTTAATAACTATATTTAAATCTTTAACTTCCCCGTCTTTTATTTGATCAAATAAATCTTCAAGAGAAACTTTTCCTTTACGTTTGTTTGCATCTGCTTTTATTTTGTCTTGTTTTATCGCAGCCAGATCTTTTGCTAATTTTTCATCTTCAACAACATATAGAAATTCTCCAGCTTCCGGTACATCTGATAATCCTGTTATTTCTACTGGGTAAGACGGTCCTGCTTCTTCTATTCTTTCACCTTTATGACCTACCATAGTTCTAATTTTACCGTAGGCAACACCTACTAATACGAAGTCTCCTTTATTAAGAGTTCCCTTCTTAATTAAAACTGTTGATACCGGTCCTCTACCTTTATCCAGCTTAGCATCGATAATTACTCCAACTGCATTTCTATTTGGATTTGCTTTGATTTCTTGTATATCTGCTACTAACAAAATCATTTCCAACAGCTCTTTAATTCCTAATTTCTTTAAGGCAGATACTTCTACACATATAGTGTCTCCACCCCATTCTTCTGGAACTAATGCATGTTCTGTTA
>JBEPWV010000243.1:0-2773 GCA_041642175.1 Clostridia bacterium | reverse complement strand
AATATATATTTAATTGGATCAGGAAGAACTGATGCCGGAGTACATTCTATAGGACAAACAGCAAACTTTATAACAAAACATAGTATTCCTGAAGATAAAATATTATATGCCCTAAATTCGAAGCTTCCTAAAGATATTAGAGTAATAGATTCAGAGGAAGTCCCTATGGGATTTCATTCAAGATATGATGCTTTAGGGAAAACCTACGAATACAGGATATATAACAGTAGAATCATAGATCCATTTATAAAAGACACCTCATATTTTGTTCCTTTTAAATTAGATATTGAGAAAATGTACAGAGTAAAGGATTATTTTCAAGGAGAACATGATTTTGAAGGGTTTATGTCAACAGGAAGTTCAGTAGAAAATACAGTTAGAAAAATTCATAATATAAAGATGTATAAAGAAAATAATCAGATAAAATTCACTATAACTGGAAATGGATTTCTTTATAACATGGTTAGAATAATTGTAGGAACTTTAATAGATATTGGTAGAGGTAAAATTGAAGAAGATAATATAGAAAAGATTATTAACAGCAAAGATAGGAAAATGGCTGGACATACTGCCAAAGCTGAAGGACTTTTTTTAAAAAGAGTATATTACTAATATAATAAAAAAGAACTTGAAAAAGAAATGGTAATAACATCATAATTATACTTGACATAAGAATTTTAGTGTTATAAAATATTTTAGTGTATGTAAATGAATCCACAAGCCCCGGATTTATAGCATATTATGATAATGACTAGAATATAAAATTTATAAATAATAATAATTTAATTAGTTAAGGAGGACAAGCTATGAAAACTTACATGGCTAAGCCTAATGAAGTTGAGAGAAAATGGTATTTAATAGATGCTGAAGGTAAAACTTTAGGTAGATTAGCTACAGAAGTAGCAACTTTATTAAGAGGTAAACATAAGCCAACATATACTCCACATGTAGATACGGGAGATAATGTGATAGTAATAAACTGTTCAAAAATAGTACTTACAGGAAACAAATTAGAACAAAAAACGCACAAATATCATACTGGATATCCAGGTGGTCTTAGGGAAATAACCTACAAAGACTTTCTTGATAAAACCCCAGATAAAGCTGTATATTTAGCTATTAAAGGGATGCTTCCTAAAAACAAATTAGGAAGAAAGATGATAAAAAAACTAAGAGTTTATTCAGGGAGCGAGCACGAGCAGCAAGCACAACAACCTGAAGTATACGAACTTTAATTCAGGAAGGAGGATATAGGTTATTATGAAAACACAATACTACGGAACTGGAAGAAGAAAAAAATCTATTGCAAGAGTATTTTTAGTACCAGGCAACGGAAAAATTAAAATAAATGAAAGAGATATAGACGAATATTTCAACTATGATACTTTAAAGGTTATAGTAAGAGAGCCACTTATGATTACTGACTGTATAGATAAGTATGATGTAGTGTGTACAGTAAAAGGTGGAGGATATACTGGACAGGCTGGAGCAGTTAGACACGGTATCTCAAGAGCATTGTTAGAAGCAGACAACGATTTAAGACCTATACTTAAAAAAGCTGGATTCTTAACAAGAGATCCAAGAATGACAGAGAGAAAGAAATACGGACTTAAAAAAGCAAGAAGATCTCCACAATTTTCTAAGAGATAATTTTTTACACAATTTCAAAACTTATAAAAACTCCTATATACTTTTGTATTTAGGAGTTTTTTATTTACAGAAAAACATAAATTTTGTAAGTTGCCCATCATTGGTTGCCAGTTCTCACGGCAATAATTGTTGTATTTCATCTTTAAGCCATTTAAATTAGTTCAAAGCAGAATATTTGAAAACGATCTAGAGATGTATTCATATTTAGCTATAAGATATTTTGTAGATGAACTTTTAGAAGAAGAGTTAGCAAAATGGGAGTTACAGTATCCACAGGAATAACTGAGCCAGTTGATTGGCTCAGTGAATTTAAGTTCTTGTGGTTTTTTGAAGTTCATCCGTTATACTTTCAATTATTGAATCTTTGTCTACAGATGTCTCGATAGATCTACTAATAATATCAGATAATAATTTAGCAAATTCATCCTTAGTCAAATCAGAAACTTTTTCGAATTTAAGAGCTTCAAGTTCTTCAGATATAATTTTTTGAATATCAGGATTAGTCATAAAAAACACCTCCTTAAATCAAATTTGGTGTTGACCACCATAATTAGATTATAAAGGAAAAATAAATAATATTCAAAGGAGATCATATGAAAAACAACATACTAATAATAATCTCATTAATAATACCACTTATTTCTATAGTAGGAGGAATAAATAAATGAATTAAAGGTATTTGAAAATAAAGAATTTGGAAATGTAATAGTAATATAAGTAGATAATGAAACTAGGTTATTAGTATCACTTAAAGGTCAATTCTCAAAGAGATAATAATAAATCAAAATTTGCAAAAACTCTATGTATTAATTCACACAGAGTTTTTTTGTTTGATATATCATAATTAAATAAATAATAGGATAATTCATTAGTATAATTCATCCAAAAATTATTATTAAATAAAAATTTATGAAATATCTTATCCCAAAAATATACAAAAAATGGTAATATTAAAATTAAACTAGACAAAATGAAATAATTAAATTTAGTGTATTTTTTAAGTAAAAATTTATTATGATTATAAGTTAAAATTATTGTCGATATTAGAAATAAAAAAAATAGAAAATCATAAATATTTCTAACATCATAAAAATGGTTTTTTTCTTTTTGCGACCAGTAATCT
>JBEPWV010000242.1:0-2800 GCA_041642175.1 Clostridia bacterium | reverse complement strand
GGGGAGAAAAACTATGAAAATTCTTTCAGACATATAGATACTATTTTCCCTAACAATGCAGCTGTCATAATTGATTTTAACAGCGTAATGGCTTCAAAAATATATGCAGCGAGTGATATTATGCTGATGCCTTCAAGAATAGAACCTTGCGGTCTTGTACAGATGATAGCATTAAAATACGGTACCATACCTTTAGTAAGGAAAATTGGTGGACTAAATGACAGTATAACAAAATTTGAACCATCTACTAAAGAAGGAAACGGTTTTGTATTTAGAACATATAATGCTCATGAAATGTTTCATGAATTAAAAAGAGGTGTAAAGATCTATAAAAAGAATAAAGAAGCCTGGGAACAACTAGTAAAAAACGCTTTTAGAACAAAGTTCAGTTGGGATGTCTCGGCAGAGAAATACATAGAACTTTACAATAAACTATAGTGGGTGAAATTATGGACTTTGTATTTAATTCACAAAAGGAAGAATTTAGGAATCCTTTTGGGGCAGTAGAGATTGAAACGGAGATAAGTCTAAATATTAAGATTAATAAAGACATAAAAGCTTCCTGTGAACTTTTCGCAACTTGTGATGGGGAAGAAAAGAAGTTTGACATGGAAGTAGATAGCACAGTGGACGAATTTAATGTATTTAAAGTTGAATTAAAAGCATTGGATAAACCCTGTGCTGTTTTCTATTACTTCATAATACATTTGAAAGATAAAACAATATATCTTGGTAATCAAGTAGATAGATTAGGTGGAGAGGCTAAAATATACGATAATAATCCGGTGCCTTTCCAAATAACTGTACACGAAAAGAATTTATCTGTACCAAAATGGTATAAAGAGGGGACGATGTATCAAATATTCGTAGATAGATTTAATAAACCCGGTAACGTAGACTTATATGAAGGTAGAGAAGGATTTGTTAAATATACTAACTGGTACGAAAAAAACAAATATATTAGAAATTCTAAAGGTGAAATAATATACTGGGATATATACGGTGGAAATCTACAAGGTATAAAAGAAAAGATAGGTTATTTAAAAGAATTGGGTGTTTCTATAATATACTTAAACCCTATATTTGAAGCTCACTCTAATAACAAGTACGATACAGGAGATTATGAAAAGGTGGACAAAGGTTTCGGTGGTAATGAAGCCTTTGATGAATTAATAGAAGAATGTAATAAAAACGATATAAATGTAGTACTGGATGGTGTGTTTAGCCATACAGGATACGATAGCAAATATTTTAATAAAATGGGAAGATACGATACTGTTGGAGCATATCAATCTAAGGATTCTAAATACTACGATTGGTACAGATTTAATGATTATCCCGATGATTACGAAGCTTGGTGGGGCACAAAAAATCTGCCTAATGTTAATGAAATGCATCCCTCTTATATAGAATACATGCTCACAGGGGAAGACAGTATAGCTAAAAGATGGATAAAAAGAGGTGCTAAAGGATGGAGGCTTGATGTAGCCGATGAAATTCCAGATGAATTCATAAGAACCTTAAAAGAAGAGACTAAAAAAGCAGATTCTGAAAGTATAGTAATAGGAGAAGTTTGGGAAGATGCATCTAACAAAGAAAGCTACGGAAAATTAAGAAAGTATTTCCTAGGAAATGAACTTGACTCTGTTATGAACTATCCATATAGAAGAATATTTAATAACTTTATATTAGGAAATATATGCGGAGAGGAATCCTTAAGAAGGATAATGTCTCTCTTTGAAAACTATCCAAGAGAGTACTTTTATTCCCTTATGAACCTAATTGGTACTCACGATACAGTTAGAGCTTTAACAGTCTTTGGCGATGCTCCAAAGGGACGTAAAATCAGCGAAGAAGAGGCCTTTTATTTTGAACTTTCAGAGGAAAAACTCAAATTAGCCACTAAGAGAATGAAATTAGCTTCCTTTATTCAGGCAACATTTCCCGGTGTACCATGTATATACTACGGTGATGAAGCGGGACTGGAAGGGTTTAGAGATCCATACTGCAGAAGAACTTATCCATGGGATAGAGAAAATAAAGAGATTTTGGATTGGTATAAAAAAATATTTAAATTCAGAGAAAATTCAGACATTATAAAAAAAGGAAAATGGAAGCCATACTGTTGTGAAGGATCCGTATTCAGTTACTTTAGAGAATATGAAGATAAAAGGATTCTTTGTGCTGTAAATGCATCCTACGATAAAAAACAGTTAGAACTACCGGAAGGTAAATGGAAGAATATTTTTGAAGAAAAAGAAAAAGAAGACAAAACTTTTATTGAAGGTATTTCCTGCAGTGCTTATGAAATTATAGAATAAACACTAAATACGATGTAAAGAGAAAATGTCGGTGGATAATTTCCACCGACATTTGATTTTATATTGGATGTTATTTTATATGAATTTACTCTTCATTCATTTCGCCAGGCATCATAACTACAGAATGTGCTGCAACATAGAAATCATCTCCAGACTCAAGTCCAAGTTCTTCATAACTTAACTCAATTGTAAAGGTTCTATCGTTGTTACTGAATACTCCGTCTTCTCCATCATAAGGGAATTGACCAGGAGCATTAATATACTTGCCGTTCTTGTGCATTGGAAGCATTTCTTCACCTATGTATAGATGAACTTCATCTAAGTAGTGATTTTCAAAGAGTTCGTAGGTTAACATCATACTATCTGCTGCAAATTCAACGTTAACATGACCTACTAATCTATCTTCATTTATAATGTTTCTTCCTGCTGCTGCATATATATCGAGAGTAAAGTCTTGTTCTTCTCCAAGCATGTAAGGT
>JBEPWV010000241.1:0-2807 GCA_041642175.1 Clostridia bacterium | reverse complement strand
CCATGCTTACTGCTTTTTCTACAGTATCGCTCTCTTTAATAATATAATTCATTATTACTTGGCCTCCCTTATTTTCATACCTTTATTTAAGGCAACATATTGTTGAACAATTTGGAAGGAATTACTTACTGTCCAGTACAGAGTCAATCCGGCTGGAAAACTTAATGCAAAGAAGAAAATCATTAAAGGCATGATTTTAGTCATTGTATTTTGTGTCGAAGCTGCTTGATCACTACCTCCTGACTGTCCAGATTGCATCATTTTAGTCTGATAGTAAGTTGTAAGTCCAGCTATCAAAGCTAGTAAAGGAAGAGCCTGTCCAATAAAAGGTAGTACTACTCCAATATTTAATCCGTTAACCGCTCCATTCTCAAACACATGATTGGCAGGAAAACCTAAATTTTGAATCCATAAAAAACTTTTGTTAATAGCATCATATGCCGCTTGAGTTTCAAAAGCATATTTTACTGGATCTCTTAAAACATAGAAAAAACCTATTAATATTGGGAATTGTATCAGTAAAGGTAAACATCCACCCATAGGGTTTACATTATTTTCTTGATATAGCTCCATTGTTTTTCTATTCAAAGTTTCTTTATCATTTTTATATTTCTTTTTTAATTTCTCCAACTCCGGTTGAAGCTGCTGCATATTTTTCATTGAGTCCGTCTGCTTTTTTGTTAAAGGTAGCAGTACCAATTTTAGTAAAACACCCGCTACTATTATTGCCATTGCATAGGCTGATATTACCGGGTTATCTATAAATTTAAGCATATCATAGATAAATTTAACCATAACCCCCATAGGTCTAGCTATAAAATCTAACATTTTTACCTCCAAATATTATATTAATGGGTCATAACCTCCCTTATTGAAAGGATGACACCTTATTATTCTCTTAAAACTTATATAACTGCCTTTAATTGTACCGTATTTTTCCAATGCCTCCAAGGAATACTGAGAGCAGGTTGGATAAAATCTACAATTCTTCACCCCTGTTTTGGAGGAAAATTTTTGGTATATTTTTATTAAAAGCATCAATAATTTTTTCAATTTTTATCACCAAGATATATTTTCGTTTTTTTGGCAAGTTTTATAAAAGAATTTTCCAAATCTTTATATGTACTTTCCATGCTTCTTACCCTACACATAACTACTACATCGTAGTCACTTTTAATAGAGTCTAAATTTTTTCTCACAATCTCTTTCAGTCTTCTTCTTATTTTATTTCTAACTACTGCCTTGTTAATTTTCTTTGCTGTAGTTATTCCAATTCTAGTTTTCTTTACATTATTTTTAAGTATGAAAAACACTAAATTTTTATCGGCATATGATTTTCCATACTTGTATACTTTTTTGAAATCTTTGTTTTTTTTAATTACATTACCTTTTTTCAAATTTAACATCCTTAATGGAATAAAAAGGCCTTGTTTCCAGGCCTTATGATGACAATTTTTTTCTACCTTTTTTTCTTCTTCTTTTTAATACATTTCTTCCTGCTTTTGTTTTCATTCTTTTTCTGAACCCGTGTTCTTTACTTCTTTGTCTCTTCTTTGGTTGATATGTTCTTTTCAACTGTGACACCTCCTCAAAACCTAATTATCTATATAAAAACATAGTTATCCAATTTTAATCTATAAATGATTATATTAATATAAGGTAGATATGTCAAGATAAATAAGGTTTTTGATCCTAATTATCTTGATAGAATAATTCTTCTATTATATCTTTCACTTTTTCTATTTTTTTTGATTTATACGCATTATCACCTGCAAAAACAAGTCCTTCCTTAATATTTCCTTTAACTGAATTTATCAGAGCTTCAGATATACAGAATTTTGTGTCTTTATAATTACACTTTTTTATGCAGTCAACACACCTTTTAATCTTTGGTTTAATACCTTCTTCTACATTTTTTAAAAATTCGTTGTCTATTGCTCTACCAGGTAGTCCCACTGGACTATCCATAATATTTATATCTTCTTTTTTAGAATTAATGAATTCATTTTTAAAATTAAAGTCTGCATCACATTCTTCAGTAGTTACAAATCTTGTAGACATCTGTACTCCATCATAACCTAATTTTATAATATTTTCTACATCTTCTTTAGTGTAAATACCTCCAGCTGCAATTATTGGTATTTTTCTACCATATTTATCCTCGTATTTTTCCAGTACTTTTCTAGTTTCTTTAAGAACTTTTTCAAAATCAAAGTTTTCATCAATTAAGTCCTTTTTCTTAAATCCTAAATGTCCTCCTGCCTTATCTCCTTCTATGACAACTGCATCAGGAATTTTATTGTACTTTTTATCCCAAACCTTAGTTATTATCCTTGCAGCTTTTGCTGATGATGCTATGGGTATTAGTTTAGTGTCGTATCCTTTAGATGCTTCCGGTAGTTCAAGAGGTAATCCTGCTCCTGAAACTATAAGATCTATTCCTGCTTCAACGGCAATTTTAACATATTCTTTATATCTATTCATAGCTACCATAAAATTTATGCCTATGATTCCGTTGTTACTCTCTTTTTTTGCTTTTTTTATTTCTTTTATTATAGCTCTTTTATTAGCTTCAAAGGTATTTGTATAAAAATCATCTTCTCTATATCCAAGATTTACTCCTGATAAAACTCCAATACCACCATTTTTTGTAATTGCTGATGCCAAATTCCATCCTGAAACACCTATACCCATACCTCCCAGTATTAAAGGTAGTTTTGTTTCAATATTTCCTATTTTAAATCCTTTATATTTCATAGTAACCTTTCCTTATATTTATTTTTATAATATTTATTATATAATAAATT
>JBEPWV010000240.1:0-2814 GCA_041642175.1 Clostridia bacterium | reverse complement strand
ATTAGACCTGAGATTATAGGATTAGTATTAGGAGCATTTTTAATATCTTTTAAAAACAAAGAATTTGAAGCTAAGGGAGGATCATCACCTTTTACGAGATTCATGCTTGGAATAGTTGTGATGATTGGAACTTTAATATTTTTAGGGTGTCCTCTAAGAATGGTACTAAGACTTGGGGGAGGAGACCTTAATGCTTTATTTGGTATAGCCGGATTTATAGCTGGGATTTTTGTAGGGGTACAGTTTTTAAACAAAGGGTTTAATCTTAAAAGAAATTACAAGATGCCAAAACTGGAAGGTTTTGTCTTTCCGGCAGTAAGTGTAGGATGGTTGATTCTACTAGTAGCAGCCCCGGCTTTTATATTTTTTAGTGCAGAGGGTCCTGGATCTATGGCGGCACCAATTATAATGTCATTAGCAGCTGGACTTATAGTTGGAGCTTTAGCTCAAAGAACTAGGCTATGTATGGTTGGCGGTACAAGAGATATGATTCTCTTTAGAGACAAATATTTACTACTTGGTTTTATATCGATTATAGTATTTAGTTTTATAGGAAATTTAATTTTTGGATTCTTTAATCTTGGATTCGAGGGACAGCCTATAGCTCATACCGAGGGACTTTGGAACTTTTTAGGAATGTCTCTTGTAGGGTGGGGCTCAGTACTTTTAGGAGGATGCCCTTTAAGACAGCTTATTTTATCCGGGGAAGGTAATACAGATTCTGTAGTTTCAGTAATGGGTCTTTTAGTTGGTGCAGGAATTGCTCATAACTTTGGACTTGCAGCAAGCCCAGCAGGAGTACCTTTAAATGGGAAAATTGCAGCAATTATATGCTTTATATTTTTAGGAGCTGTGTCATATTTTAATTCGGATGATTTAGCAAAAAATTAAGATAAATGAGGAGATGATTTTATGGAAAAAATAGATACGAGAGGGATGAGCTGTCCACAACCGGTACTTATGACGAAAAATGCATTGGATAAAAACCCAGAAGGTGTAGATATTGTAGTAGATAACAATACAGCTAAAGGTAATGTAGAAAGATTTTTGAAAAACTCAGGATTTAAGGCTTCAATTAAAGAAGACGGCAAAGACTTTATTATAGAGGCGAGAAAATAATATGGAATATACAGTACTTTTCTTTACTCACTCCGGAGCAATAAAATTTGACAGAAAGTGTAAAAAAAACAATATCGAATGCGAATTGATGCCTGTACCTAGAAGCCTGAGCTCCAACTGCAGTATTAGTGCAAAAATTAATTATGATGATGAAATAGAAAAATTAATTGATGATGAAATCGAAAAAATATTTTTTACTGAAGATGTTGATAATAAACTTATCTACGAAAGAGAATAGTTGTAACTAAGAATATTTATAAACACTCTTATTCATGTGATATAATTAAGAGTGTTTATTTTATTGGAGGTGACTTATGATTAGCATAGAAATACCGGGATATGGCGATGTAAAAATAGATAATATTTTATTAGATTACAATGGAACCATAGCATCTGGAGGAAAATTAATTTCTAGTTTAAAAAATATAATAGAAAAACTATCAAACGAGGTCAATTTATACGTAATAACAGCGGATACCTTTGGAACAGTAGCAGAAGAAATAAAGGATTTGCCGATTGAGATAATTAAAATAAAAAAAGAAAATGAAAGACAACAAAAATTAGAGATATTGGTAAAATTAGGACCTGAAAACACAATTTCTTATGGCAATGGAAATAATGATAAATCTATGATTAAAGAATCTGCAGTAGGAGTTTGCATAATGGGAGATGAAGGATGTTCTAGAGAGACATTAGAAGTATCGGATTTAGTAATAAACAGTATAGAAAAAGGACTACTACTCTTATTGGATAAAAATAAACTAAAGGCTACTTTAAGGTATTGAAAAAAATGTATTGCTGTCGTCAATTATGTATATATAATTGTAATAGTGTTATAATTTGACAAATAAGACGACTGGTCATATAATATATGTATGAAAAATAAAAATAATAGAAAAAATGAAATAATAAAAAATTCAATAAGTATAATTCACGAAAAAGGATATAACGGTACAAGTGTAAAGGATCTTACGGATTCAGCCGGCATTCCTAAAGGGTCTTTCTATAACTATTTTAAGAGTAAAGAAGACTATGCTGTTGAAGTTATGAAATTTTACTTCAATCAAATTCAAGAAAATTCTTTCAATGTCTTCGAGGAGGAAAATGTAAAACCTACTGAAAGAATAAAAAACTTTTACAAAAAAAGCATAGAAATACAGAAAGATAAAGAATACAAAAAGGGTTGCCTGATAGGTAATCTAACGGAAGAAATGGCTGATGTTAATATAAAAATTGCTGACATAGCAGAAAAATTACATCAAGAAATAACAGATAAGCTTTATGAATGTCTAAAAAGCGAAGAATTAAAAATATCTGATGAAGAAAAAAAACAATTAGCTTATTTTATAGTTAACAGCTGGCAGGGGGCTTTATTGAGAATGAAGTCAAGTAAAGACTCTAAACCTCTGGATGCTTTTTATATACAATTAGAAAAAATCCTGAAAATTTTAGAATTATAAGAAAGGTGATAAAATGGAAAGTTTTAAAGAGTTTAAAGATACATTTTCATATGGAAAGAGAAACAATTTAAATTTCAAATTTTTATCTCATCTATCGGAAGAGGAAGCAGCGGATTTTATTGAAAAACTACTTTACAATTTAGGTGAGTATTTTAATGATGGAGATGAAGATAAAATAATTCAACATGTAGTTGATGGTCAGATAAAAGCATATTCAAAAACAGCAAAATTCACT
>JBEPWV010000239.1:0-2818 GCA_041642175.1 Clostridia bacterium | reverse complement strand
TCTTAGAAGAACATGAAGATGGAGAGGATGAAGTAGAAGAAAAGCCATATGTATAATGGCAAGCAAATCAACCCCCATGAATAAAATATTCATGGGGGTTTTTGATAAAATTATTTATTCTTTAATAAATCAAATAAAGATTTCCCTTTATTTGATGATTACATTTCTATTAACATTATCCCAGCTGACTTCTTTACCTAAAGATTCAGATATAAATCTTAGAGGGACTAATGTACGACTATTTATAATAATAGGGGGAGTGTCTAAGATAAACTCTATATTATTGATATAGGCTCTGTCGCTATCAATTTCCATACTTATATTTAATATGTCATCATAACCAATGGCCTTTCTTTCTGTTGATATCCAATCTACTTCCATACCAAAGTTTTCATAGATAGCTCTAAAGGGTACTAAAGTCCTACCATTTTGAATTAGAGGTGGTTGGTCGAAGTTTATATTTTTGCCATCTAATATGATATCTATTGGGTCATAGTAACTGTATAAATCTACATCTTTCATTAATTTAATCAATTCATTGTTTCTATTAATTTTTGAAGAAATATCAATATTTAAAATTCTATGGTAAGGTATAGTAGTACTAAAGCTACCTAAGTAATTATGATCTTTTGATATTTCTTTATCTGTTAACATATAGTAGTCGTAAATTGGATAATCTAAATTGGGAACAGGATCATTCCAAGTCATATCTATATGATATTTATAACCGGAAAGATTTATTACATTCCACAGATGATTTTCTCCATTGGCTGTGCCTTCAACAAATCCCACATCAAAACCTGCTGCTTTAAACATTTTGTAACCTAGTAGGGCATAACCATTACAAACAGATTTATTATCAAATAAAGCATCATAATGGGTGTATTTCGTATAACTTGTATCATATTCTGTATTTAACACTATAAAATCGTGAATTTCTTTAATTTTTTCGTGGGAAGTCATCTCAGGATTTATAATATCCGACAAAACATCATTTATTTTTTTATCAATTTTATCTTCCTGAATTTTAGTTAGTAGATGGTCTATCTTTATAGTTATGTTGATATTGTTTTCATAGCCTTCATATGACCACTGCCAGCTATTTATAGAATAATTAATATATGGCTCGCTATTCAGGATTGAATTTAAAGTGTCTTCCAAATTATTACTGCTACCTTTATAATTAACAGTTATAACATTTTCTCTGTTATATAGACTATCCATGATATAATTTTTTAATTGTTGGGTATCATTTATTATAGAACTTGCTTCTGTATAATTGTATGTAAATGATGATAAAATCATAAAAACAACTATTAGAATAAGTATTTTTCTTGTTTTCAAATTATCCTCCTTAAAACCAATCTTAACTTACATTATATGATATAATTTAAAAAAAAGGAAGTTGTTAATGTGAAATTAGACAAAGATGTAAAAGAGATTTTAAAAAAATTCGAAAATAATAATTTTAAAGCTTATGTTGTTGGTGGAGCTGTTCGTGATTATTACCTAGGATTAGAGATTAATGATTATGATATAGCAACAAATGCAAAACCTGATGAAGTAATTAAAATTTTTGATAAAGTAATACCTACCGGAATTAAATACGGTACTGTTACGTTAGTATACAATGATAAAAACTATGAAATAACAACATTTAGGAAAGATTTTAAATATATAAATAATAGGAAGCCAGAAAAAGTAGTTTTTTCAAATAGTATTGAGGAAGATATACAGAGAAGAGATTTTACTATTAATTCCCTTTACTGCGATATAGATGGGAAAGTGCATGATCTGTATAATGGCATAGAAGACATTAAATCAAAAGTTATTAAAACAATTGGTGAACCAGATGAAAGATTTGGAGAAGATGCTCTAAGAATGATAAGAGCTATAAGATTTATGTCTACATTGAATTTTGAAATTGAGAAAAAAACCAAAAAAAGCATAGAGAACCATTACAGTAACATAAAAAATGTAAGTCCTGAAAGAATAAGAATTGAATTTGATCAAATAATATTATCTAAAAGACCAGGAAAAGGTATTAGAATTCTTGTAGAAACAAATATAATGAGATGCATTATTCCGGAGATATATGATACTGTAGGGTTTGAACAACATAACAAATACCATGATAAGGATGTTTACGAACACACTATATCAGTGTTAGAAAATATTGAATCAAAGTTAGAATTAAGACTAGCGGCGCTATTGCACGACATTTCAAAACCGGAAACTTTTACCTTAGATGAAGAAGATGAAGGTCATTTTAAAGGACATCACATAAAGTCAGCGGAAAAAAGCGTAGAAATACTAAAAAGATTAAGATATGACAATAAAACCATTGAGAACGTTAGAGTTTTAATCAGGTACCATTATCTAAAAGATATCTCTATAAAAGAAAAAGGCATTAAAAGATTTATAAGAAATGTAGGAAAAGAAAGATTAGAGGATATTTTCAAGTTAAATATAGCAGATATAAAAGGAAAATCTGACATAGCAGGCATGGACAAAATAAATAATCTTAAAGAAAAGACCAGATTAATACTAGATAAAAAAGAACCCTTGAATAAAAAAGATCTCAATATAACTGGAGAAGATATAAAAAAACTAGGAATAAAAGAGGGAAAATTAATAGGTGATATACTTGACCTCTTACTGGATAAGGTATTAGAAAACTCTAATCTAAACCATAAGAAAACTTTAATAAATTTATCAAAAAAATACTTAAATAATTTGGAGGAAAAATGAGACTCGAACATATAGAAGAAAAAACATATATATTAAACAATAAAGGATTGACCTCCTGCTTTTATAA
>JBEPWV010000238.1:0-2821 GCA_041642175.1 Clostridia bacterium | reverse complement strand
GAAAGAATATGTCAGGAACTAAAACTCCCGGATAAGGTAGCCCCGCTTTTTCTTCTGTGTTTAGGGTATCCGGATCAAGAGGTAGCTATAAAACCAAGACTACCAAAAGAAGAAATACTAAAAGAGGATTACTACGAAGATGAAAATCAAGCTGAAATAATAGAAAAGTACAATCAAGAAGTAAAAGAATATTATATTAAAAGAACAAAAGGAGAAATAAAGGAAACCTGGACACACAGAAGTGGACATGCATTATCTGCTAAAAAAAGATATAATGTAGGAGAGTGTTTTAGAAAAAGAGGATTAGGAAACAAATAATTAAAAATATATTATAAGGAGAAGGATTTTATGAAAAAAGAAAGATTTGCACAAAGAATGAAAAGAATGGAATCAAATGAAATGGCTGAAATCATTGAATTAGCAGCTGTACCAGGACTAATATCTTTCGCAGGAGGACTGCCGGCACCGGAGTCATTCCCCGTTGAACAGATTAAAGCTTCAGCAGTAGAAGTAATGGATACTGTAGGAAGACAAGCTCTTCAGTACAATAACACATCAGGGTACAAACCTTTAAGAAAATGGATTGCAGATAGAATGAACAGTGCTGGGGCTAAGGTAGAAGAAAAGAATATCCTTATAACCAGCGGTTCTCAGCAGGGAATAGACCTCACTGGGAGAATATTTTTAGAAAAAGGAGATGTAGTATTCTGTGAAAGCCCAAGCTATCTAGGTGCTATAGATTCTTTAAGTGCTTACGAATGCGAATTTGTAGAAGTACCTACCGACGATGATGGTATGATAATGGAAGAATTAGAAAAACTAACAGATGAAAATGAAAATGGTAAATTCATATATGTAATTCCTGATTTCCAAAATCCTACCGGCAAAACCTGGACAAAGGAAAGAAGACAAAAATTAATAGAAATAGCAAAAGATAAAGACTTAATAATAATAGAAGACAATCCATACGGTGAACTTAGGTACGAAGGAAGTACTGTTGAAAGTATAAAATCTATGGATACCGATGATAGAGTAGTATTTTTAGGTACTTTTTCTAAAATTCTATCACCAGGAATCCGTATAGGTTGGGTATGTGCCGGTGAAGAAATAATGGGTAAATATCTTAGAGTAAAACAAAGAACCGACGTACACACTAATTCAGTGACTCAAATGGAATTAGTAAACTTCCTAAACAACAACTCTATTGAAGATCATATACAAGAACTAATAAAGCTTTACGGTAACCGTAGAGATATTATGGTAGAATCTATTAAAAAATATTTTCCTAAAGAAGTAGTAGTAAAACATCCTGAAGGAGGATTATTTCTATGGCTTGAACTTCCGGAAGGTATAAACACATCAAAAATGCTTAAAACATCTGTAGATAAAAACGTTGGCTACGTACCTGGTGGAGCTTTTTATCCTAACAATAGACAGGAAAACACTATAAGACTTAACTTCTCAAATATGAAAGAAGATGACATTAAAAAGGGTATTAAAATACTTGGAGATGTAATTAAAGCAGAACTTTAAATAATAGCATAACAATAGTTAAACAATATTTAAGCCTTAGTTGAAAAATGCTTCAACTAAGGCTTTCTACTTCTCTATATGTGACACTAAAATCATTTTAGTATATAATAAATAAAGAAATAAAAAAAGTCATAGCAACTTACAGAAAAGAGGAACTATGAAAAAAAATATATTTATAGTAATTTTTACAGTAATATTTATAAGCATACTATATTGATGCAGCCTTAAAAGTAAACTATTTAAGCAAGGTACTAATAAAACTTGGCCTCCTAATTATTTCTTTTGTTTTAGGTAAAAAAATAGGCCTGGACTACAGCTTTTTAAAACCCCAAAAAATAAAAACCTATAAAAAAGGTTTGATTGTATCTATAATTGCATTTGCAAGTATAATTATAGGTTTTTTAATTGTAAAAGATTTTATGGACTATCAGGTAATGATAAATGAATTTCAAAACAAATATGAATTAACAGGAATAAAATTTTTTATAGCATCTATTTATCTTATTGTGGTGAATGCATTCCTGGAAGAATACTTTTTTAGAGGATATATATTTTTTAATCTTAGCAATAGATACTTTGCCTATATATTTTCTTCATTAGCTTTTTCAGTTTACCATCTGTCAAACTTTAAAAACTGGTTCAAAAACGATGCATTAATAATAATTCCGGTAGTAGGTTTATTTTTAAGTGGGATATTATTCAACTACTTAGATAGTAAATCTAAAGATATATATAACTCATACATACCCCACTTTTTTGCAGACTTAGCCATTGTAATAATCGGATGTTTTATCATATTTTGGAAGATAGAATTATAAAATATTATCATCATTGAGTAGGTCATAATAAACATCCAAAGCCTTTTTTGCCATGTTATTTATTGAAAATTTTTCAGCATATTCATAAGCATTTTCAGACATTACTTTCAGCTTATCTTTATCCTTCATTAGTGTTAAAACCTTTTTCGACCATTCATCTATATCAGGTTTAGTCTTAAAACCATTATGACCGTTTTCTATCACATCATCTGTACCGCTGGATCTTACAGCCACAACAGGGCACTTATTAGCCATGGCTTCTAGAAGTACCATGCCTTGAGTTTCAGATTGAGAACTAAAAATAAATATATCAGAAGTAGAGTAATAATGATTTATTTTTTGCGGCTCTACAACACCTATTAGTTCAACATTATCCTGAAGATTTTTATCCTCAATAACTTCTACCAACTCAGCAAGTGATTTCTTACCGAAGTTTCGGAATTTCAACAGATCCTGTTCATCGCGAGAAA
>JBEPWV010000237.1:0-2832 GCA_041642175.1 Clostridia bacterium | reverse complement strand
GAAAATATAGAAATAGAAACCAATGCACCAGTTGGAAGTATATCCAAAGGTATCTCGGGAAATCGTCATACCTTTATTTTACCATTGGATATTTGGGCTGAACAAGGTGGCTACAGCATAAGCTTGAAAATAAATGATGATGCAGGCAACAATACAACTATAGAGAAAGAATTCAATGTAGTTTCTAAGGATTTTCCTACACAGTATCTTTATATTTCCCAGGAAATATCCGACAGTACTAGAAATGATGAAGCCTATGAAGAGTTTGGAGAATTCGTAAAGAAAGCTAGAAGTAATATATCTTTAGAAAAACTTTGGGAAGGAAAATTTGAAATCCCTGTAAAAGAGGATTACATTCTTACTACGGATTACGGAGAAATAAGATACGTAAATGATGAAATTACTTCCTCAAGGCATTCTGGACTGGATTTAGCAGCTCCGGAAGGAACTACGGTATATGCCTGCAACAGCGGAAATATTGTTTTAGCAAAAAATATGATTTTAACAGGAAATACCATAATCATTGACCACGGTTTAGGTCTGTACACAAGCTACTATCATCTAAATACTATGAACGTGGAAAATGGTGATTTTGTTCAAAAAGGTGATTTTGTAGGAGAGATTGGTTCCACTGGATTCTCCACAGGACCTCACCTGCACTGGTCAATCAGTGTACTAAACACCTACGTAAATACCCATCAGTTTATAGAAGAAGATGTAGAATAAAATAATCTACATCTTCTTTATTTTTTCTTCTAAAAGTTTTTTCACAACTCCCGGATTTGCCTTTCCCTTAGTTGCTTTCATAGTCTGCCCCATTAAAAATCCAAAGGCTTTATCTTTTCCATTTTTTAAATCTTCTACTGCTTCTATATTTTTATCTAATATACTTCCAACAATTTTTTCAAGTTCATCTTCGCTGCTTATCTGCTTTAACCCCAGCTCTTCAATTACTCTTTTTGGCATTTTATCGGAAATACACATTTTATCAAATACTTTTTTACCTGCATTTCTACTTATACTGCCGGTTTTTATCTCCTTGATTAATTCAGAAAGCTGCTGAGAGGTTACTGGAATATCATCATACTCTTTTAAACTTCTCAAAACCTCAGTGATTACCCAGTTGCTGGATTCTTTAGGATCCTTTGATTTTAATACTAACTCTTCGAAAAAATCTGCTGTTGATTTGTCATCGATTATTACTTCAGCATCTTTTTCTGATAAGTCGTAATCATTTATAAACCTTTCCATTTTTTTCATAGGTAGTTCAGGAATGGTAGTTTTTATAGTATCTATATATTTTTCTTCTAATATCATTGGTGGTAGATCCGGCTCTGGAAAATATCTGTAATCGTGGGCATCTTCCTTTGTTCTCATAGTTACAGTTCTACCTTTTCCTGCATCCCACCTTCTAGTTTCTTGTATTATCTTGTGTTCTTCACCGTATCTGTATAGTTCCAGCTGTCTTTTCTCTTCTTTTAAAAGAGCCTTGTGCACTTCTTTAAAGGAGTTCATGTTTTTTATTTCAACCTTTGTATTTAAAACCTGCTCCCCTACTTTTCTTATAGAGATATTGGCGTCGCATCTTAAAGAACCTTCCTCCATTTTGCAGTCGGATATTTCCGAATAAACCAGTATATTTCTAAGTTTTTTTAGAAAGTCATGAGCTTCTTCTGCACTTCTTATATCCGGTTCTGTAACTATTTCTACAAGAGGTACTCCTGCCCTGTTGTAGTCAATAAGGGTTGCATCTTCATCTTCCAAGTGAATAAGCTTACCTGCATCTTCCTCTATATGAATTCTGGTAATACCAACCTTTTTACCTTGAAATTCATCTCCTAATTCTAAATATCCATCAGAGCATACTGGCATATCAAATTGAGAAATCTGATATGCTTTTGGAAGATCCGGGTAAAAGTAGTTTTTTCTGTCGGTTTTGTTTACCTTATTTATTTTACAGTTTAGAACCTGTCCAGATTTTATCGCTAGTTCTACTACTCTTTCATTAAGGACCGGCATTACTCCCGGCAAACCTATACACACAGGACAGGTATTCTCATTTGCTTTTTTCCCGAATTCTGTAGAACAACCGCAAAATATCTTTGATTTTGTACCTAGTTCAACGTGTATTTCTAGACCGATTACTGTTTCATAAGCACCCATTATCTTCCCTCCTTCCAAGGATTTAAATCCAGTTTAAGCTCCTGCTCCAGTGCATAAGCAAATCTAAATAGTATATCTTCTCTAAATTTATTTCCTATAAACTGCATACCTATAGGAAGTCCCTCCTTGCTAAATCCAGCCGGTACTGATACTGCAGGGATTCCTGCTAAGTTTATATTCACAGTAAAAGTATCCGAAAGGTACATTTCCATAGGATTGCTTCTTTTTTCTCCCAGTTTAAAAGGTAGTACCGGCAGAGTAGGAGATACAACAACGTCGTATTTTTCAAAAGCATCATCAAAAAGTTTCTCAACTTTTTTTCTAAATATCATAGCTCTTTTATAGTATGCATCGTAATATCCGGAAGATAAAGCATATGTTCCAAGCATTATTCTTCTTTTTACTTCTTCACCAAACCCTTCCGTTCGAGATTTTACTATGAGTTCCTGGAAACTTTTGTATTTATCTGTTCTTACTCCGTATCTAACCCCGTCGTATCTACCTAGGTTTGAACTTGCTTCCGCTGATGAAATTATATAGTAGGCTGAAAGTCCGGTATCGGTAATGGGAAGACTGAATTTTTCTATATGAGCTCCTAGTTTTTCCAGTATTTTTATATTATCTTCTACTTTTTCTTTTATTTCTTTATCTATCCCGTGAGCAAAAAAT
>JBEPWV010000236.1:0-2851 GCA_041642175.1 Clostridia bacterium | reverse complement strand
GATGAGGATAAAATTTACATTAACAGCATCAATGAAATTGATAAAGAGAAGGAATCCCTTAAAATAAATATCAATACAGCATCTAAAGAGCAGTTGATGATGTTAAAGGGAATTGGAGAAGCCATTTCCAGTAATATAATTATATATAGAGAAACAAATAAATTCAATAAAATTGAAGACATTATGAAGGTAAATGGAATTGGAGAATCAAAGTTTAATTCAATAAAAGAAGACATTAAAGTTAAATAGGAGGAGTTATGAGTAAAGAAGCTATAAGACTTACCCAACTTTCAAAAAGCGCTGGATGAGCAGCTAAAATAGGTCCTGAGACCCTTGCCCAAGTGTTGGGTAAAATACCAAAAATTAACCATGAGAAATTAATAGTAGGATTAGATAAAGCTGATGATGCAGCAGTATACAAACTAAACGATGAACAGTATATTATACAAACTATGGATTTTTTTACACCTATAGTTGATAATGCTTACGATTTTGGACAAATAGCAGCAGCTAATGCTCTAAGCGACGTATATGCCATGGGCGGCGAACCAATTTTAGCCTTAAATATTGTATGTTTTCCAAAAAATCTAGATCTATCTTATCTAGAAGATATACTTAAAGGTGGAGCAGACAAAGTCATTGAATCAAAAGCTCTTTTAGCTGGAGGTCATTCTGTTGAAGATGATGAACCAAAGTATGGATTGAGTGTTTGTGGATTAGTAAGTCCAGAAAATTTACTCACAAACAGCAATGCTAAACCCGGAGATTTTTTAGTTTTGACAAAACCTATTGGAACAGGAATTATTAATACAGCAATAAAAAACGGAAAAGCCGATAAAGAAAGCGAATTAGAAGCTGTAAAAGTTATGAAAAAACTAAATAAAGACGCTAAAGAAATGGCACTAAAGCTAAAAGCTAATGCATGCACAGATATTACAGGATTTGGATTATTAGGTCACTGTATTGAAATGGCTGAAAATAGTGAAGTTAGCTTTGAAATAAATATTAAAGACGTACCAATAATTAAGAAAACAAGAGAATATGCTGAGTTAGGACTCATACCCGGGGGAGCATTTAAAAATCGAAAATATTTTTCAAATAAAATTTATGCTAATAAATTTTTACAAGAATTGGAATCCGATATATTTTTTGATCCTCAAACATCAGGAGGATTATTAATTACTATACCGGAAGAAAATATTAATAAAATCCATGAATTTTCATCTGAGTATAAGATAATTGGTAAAGTCGTAGAAAAAGAAGATAGATTTATAAAGTTATTGTGAGGTAGTTATGAGTGATTTATATAGAAACATACCTAAAATAGATAAGTTGTTGGAAAACAAAGAAATTAATTCCCGTATTGATAGATACGGGAGAGATTTTGTATTGGCCATTATTAGGAAGCATCTTGATAATATTAGAAATAACATTTCAAATAATATAATTTCAAGAATTAATGAAGAAGAGATATTAAACACCTTAATTTACAAAATTGACAAAGAAATTAAAAGCAAATTTAAAAAAGTAGTAAACGGAACCGGGGTAATAGTACATACTAATCTAGGTAGAAGTATTTTTTCAAAAGAGATTGCACAAGAAATTTCTAGCAACTTGTGTTCTTATTCCAACTTAGAATACGATTTGGATACAGGTGAAAGAGGACATAGATACGATCATATTATAGATATTATTAAAGAAATAACCGGAGCTGAGGATGCGTTAGTGGTAAATAATAATGCAGCGGCGGTTTTGCTTACTTTAAAAACATTAGCTTCCGGAAAAGAAGTTATAGTTTCCAGAGGTGAGCTTGTTGAAATTGGTGGTTCATTTAGAATACCTGATGTTATAAAAGAAAGCGGTTGTACTTTAAAGGAAGTTGGTACTACTAATAAAACTCATTTAAGAGATTACACTAGTGCAATGTCTGAAAATACCGGAGCTATTATTAAAATTCATACAAGCAACTACAAAATAGTAGGATTTACTGATGATGTTGATACAAAGGAACTGAAGAAAATTTCCTCTGAAAAAGATATACCACTAATTGAAGATCTTGGTAGTGGTATGATTATAGATTTGCAAAGTTACGGTCTAAATAAAGAACCTACCGTTAGAGAAACATTAGAAAGAGGAGTTGATGTTGTTACCTTTAGTGGTGACAAATTACTTGGAGGACCTCAATGTGGAGTAATAGTAGGTAAAAGCAAGTACATAAGAAAGATTAAGAAAACCCAGCTTTTAAGAGCTTTAAGAGTGGATAAATTTACAATAATGTCCTTAGAGTTAACCCTTAAAGCTTATTTAAATCCAGATACACTTTCATCAAAAATACCAACTATAAGAATGATTACAGAAGATGTAGATGATGTTAGAGTAAGAGGGGAAAGATTACTAGAAAAAATTAACTCCCTTAATTCAACTAAAATTAAGGCTGAATTAATTAAGACTAATTCTATGATAGGAGGAGGAGCATATCCTCTGGTTAAATTAGACAGCTGGGGTATTAAGTTCAGGATTGAAGGTAGTTCAGAAAAAGAAACAGAAGAAAAACTTCGCAGCAGCGAAACTCCTATTATAGTAAGAATCTTCGAAGGAAATATAATCATTGATTGCAAAACTATATTAAAGAAAGATTATGATATAATTTTTAATGCTTTAAAAGAAATTATAGGTGAGAATAATGATTAATCTTACTATAGGAACGGCTGGACACATCGACCATGGTAAAACTACATTAATTAAAGCTCTAACAGGAATAGAGACTGATAGTCTTAAAGACGAGAAAAAACGAGGAATAACTATTAATTTAGGATTTGCTCATTTGGATTTCGAAGATATGACTGTAGGA
>JBEPWV010000235.1:0-2883 GCA_041642175.1 Clostridia bacterium | reverse complement strand
TTTCAGCTTTAAAAACGGGAAGATAAGAAGAGGCTATAATATATTTATATAAGCTTCCTTCTATAATATCTTCAAGAAAAATCTCCTCAAGTTTTCTTTTGCTAAGATTATAAGTTACCAATCCTAAATCTATATTATTATTTCTAATTATGGTTTCATCAATATTTTCTTTTAACATTTCTTTCATTGGGGTTATATCTAAGCCATCATCATTGTTTAAAAAACACTCTTCCAGTTTATCTATATCTTTTACTAAATCCTCATTAAATTCTATAGGAACTTTATCTTTCTTAACTTCACCATTTACTATTTTTTCAAAAGATAAATCTTTCCACATTTTTATCGCTGAGTCTATATCTCCCATTGCAAAAGCTGCTGAGTTAATTGCTCCCACTGATGTTCCTACAACACCATTTATTTTAATATTCCTTTCATTAATATACTTCCATACTCCTATCTGGTATGCTCCTTTTGCCCCTCCGCCTTCAAATACTAATCCTAACATAAAACCATCTCCATTTAATTTGTGTTATAAATTTCTACTGAATTTAAAATAGTTCTTTTTACAAGTTCATCAACATCCAAATTTTCTTCATCCTCTAAAATTTTATCTAAAGATGGTCTTGTAACTGGATTTTCCGGTGAAAATATAGAGCAGCAGTCATCGAAGGGTTTTATGGATGTCTCGTAAGTATCAATATCTCTAGCAATTTCTATAATATCAGTCTTATCGCTTCCTATTAAAGGTCTCAATATAGGGATATCCACACTGTTCTCAATTACTTTAAGGGATTTAATAGTTTGACTTGCAACTTGACCAAGGCTTTCCCCAGTAATAAGACAGTCATATTCTTCTCTCTCTGCTATTTCCTTACTAATTTTCATCATAAATCTTCTAGCTATAATTGTTGTGTTTTTTTCCTGACAGCTATCTTTGATTTTTTTATATATTTCTAAGATATTAATAAAATATACCTTCATTGGTCCAGTATACACTGATAAAATATCACTTAATTCTTTTATTTTCTCATTTGATCTCATGCTGGTATAAGGATATGAATGAAATGAAATGCAGTCCACCTTAACTCCTCTTTTACCCATTTGGTAACATGCTACAGGACTATCTATACCTCCTGATAGCAGTACTAATCCCTTACCATTTGAACCTACAGGTAATCCTCCACCTCCGCTGTACTTCTCTGAATAGATATAGGTTTTGCTTCTAATATCAACATAAACTGTAAGA
Source organism: Clostridia bacterium (assembly GCA_041642175.1). Lineage (GTDB taxonomy): Bacteria > Bacillota > Clostridia > Tissierellales > Dethiosulfatibacteraceae > UBA8670. Next base: position 1,637 of record JBEPWV010000235.1, on the reverse strand, counting down.
TCTGGGTTGTGAACATCAACTTTAATATCTGCTATATTTTTTAAAACTTCTCCACCTAAAATACTATTAAGTTCCATTGACTTAATTGCAAAAGTTTTATCAGCTCTTTTAGCCTGTATTTTAAAGGTTTGAATATTTTGAGTTCTTTTCTTAAAATTAACGTATTCAACGACTTTATTTTTAATTTCTTCAACATCGCTTTCGATTTTTACACAGGGTGATACTACTACAATCCCAAAAACTTTACTTATTTTTTTTACCATTTTATCAATATCTTTATCAATATCTAAAAAAACCTTGCCTCTGTCTCTGTATATTTTTAGATTTTTATCATCTATAACTCTTCTAAGAGATTGATTAAGCTTGTTTTCAAAGTATCCTCTATTTCTACCTTTTAATACGATTTCTCCTAAACTCATACTAATATTATTGTACATATTAACTCCTTACCATTTTTCTGATTTCTTTTACGTAACTGCTTATTTTCTCAACTACAAATTCTGCATCTTCTTCTTTACTGTATCTTCCAAAACTAATTCTTATAGTACCTTCTACATAATCATATGGTATTTTCATTGCATCATAGGTAGTACTAATACTCCCATCCTTTGATGAACAAGCAGAACCGGAAGATAAATATATATGATCCATTTCCAAAAAGTGTATCAAGACTTCACTTTTAATATCCTTGATTGATAAACTAATTATATACGGAGATGTGTTTTTTTCCTCTCCGTTAAATATTATATTATCAATACTTTGTCTCAATAAATCTCTATATTTTTTATTTATTTTTTTTATTTTTTTATAATTTTTATTCAAATCTCTTTGAGCTATTTCACAGATTTTGCCAAATCCAGCTATTGAAGGTACATCTTCTGTCCCTGATCTAAGATTGTTCTGTTGACCTCCACCGTATATTAAAGGAAAGAACTTATTGGGTTCCTTTATATATAATCCTCCAAGTCCTTTAGGTCCATGGATTTTATGTGATGAAAAAGACATAGTATCAATATTCAATTTGTTAACATCAATATTTAATTTGCCAAATCCCTGAACACCATCTACATGAATTAATATATTCTCATCTATTTCTTTTATTTCTTTTGATATCCTTTCGACATCTTGAACAAATCCAATTTCACTGTTTACAAAAGGAATAGTAACTAACCCAGTATTTTTATCTATTTTATTTATTAAGTATTCTAGATTTATACTTCCATCAGTATTTATGTCGTAGTATTCATTATCTACATTTTCTTTATTTTTTAAGAAATCACAGTATTTTAAAATTGATGAGTGTTCTAATTTATTAGTTAAAATTTTCTTTTTTTTACCCTTAAATCTCTTTATTTGCCAGATTCCTGTATTATTTCCCTCAGTACCTCCTGATGTAATGATAAAATTAGATGTTTTTGTATTTATCAGATTACATGCTGAAGTTATACTTCTTTTATATGTTTTTTCAGCATCTAATCCCATTTTATGTAGTGAGGAAGGATTACCATAGGTTTTATTATATATTTCAATAATACAATCTTGGGATTCTTTATCTAATGCTGTAGTTGCAGCATTATCAAGATATATAGACATTTTTATTCAACTCCTCTTTGTGAAAATTATAATTAATAGTATCT
>JBEPWV010000234.1:0-2894 GCA_041642175.1 Clostridia bacterium | reverse complement strand
ATTGAACTATATACAAGAGATACCAGTCACATGATAAACCCCTGCTTTGAGTTGAAAAACGGTAATGATATATTCTATAAGAGTCACAGTGAATTAGGTACTTATATTGATAAGATATTTGTAGCTCCTATACCGGAAAATCAATCTTTTAGAGATAGCAAGGGAATAGCATATAAGATTTATTTTGTAAAGGATAAAAGCACCTACAGTATTGATAAATCAATACATTTTAGGAATAAATAATAACTTGCTAATAGACTGTTAATAATATATAATCTATATGAACATAATTTGGCAGAAAGAGGCAGAATTGAATAAAAAAGGTTTTACATTAATAGAACTTATTGTTACAATAGGATTGCTGATTATTTTGTTTTCTATAGTAGTACCTAGAATCAATACTGATAGATACTACATGGAAAAGATTTCTAAAGAGCTTTTATACGACATGAAGGATATAAAAGTAAAAAATATGACATCAGAGAATGATAGCTACACCATGACTTTCTACCCTGATTATTATATTTTGAAAGTAGGGACAAATACCGGAATTAAGCAGTATAAAAAGGTTGAGTTAAAAGAGGACTTTTTATTTACGTATTCCTTTCAAAACCTAACTTTCAACTACAGAGGTAGTCCCAGTCACGGTCAAACTATCACATTGAAAGACATAAAAACAGAAGCTATAAAACAGATTACAATAATACCTGTAACAGGTAGAATATTATTAATTGAATGAGGAGGATACAATGATATCAGCAGGAGATTTTAAGAAGGGTATCACCATACAGTGGAGAGACGGTATCTGGCAGATACTAGACTTTCAACATGTTAAGCCCGGTAAGGGTGCAGCTTTCGTTAGGACTAAGGTTAAGAACATACAGACCGGAGCAATTAGAGAAGAGACATTTAACCCAAATGATAAATTCCCTAAAGCTCACATAGAGACTAAAGAAATGCAGTATTTATATAACGATGGTGCATTATACTACTTCATGGATCTTGAGACTTATGCTCAAACACCTTTAAATTATGAGCAGGTAGAGGAAGCTATTCCATATATAAAAGAAAATGAAACAGCAATAATGAAGTTCTTTGAAGGAAAACCAATAGAAGTACAGGCACCAAATTTTGTTGAATTAGAAGTTACCCATACAGAACCAGGGGTAAAAGGTGATACGGCAACAAACACTTATAAACCGGCAACCGTTGAAACAGGAACAGTAATCGACGTACCGTTGTTTGTTGAAATAGGTGATAAAATAAAAATAGATACTAGAACAGGTGAATACCTATCAAGAGTATAGAAGGAGGAAAAAATGGATTTTTTATATGAAAAAATTGCATACTTAAACGGACTTTTAGATGGTATGGATATTGATAAGAACGGCTCAAAAGAAGGAAAAGCGTTGTTATTAGTTTCAGAAATACTAGAAGATATAGTAAGTATAGTAGAAGATTTAGACGTAGAACAAGAAGAAATGGAAGATTACGTAACAGCTATAGATGAAGACTTATCATCAATAGAAAATGAAATATTCGACGACTTAGATGATGACCTTGATGAATTAGACGACATGGAAATAATAGAGGAATAAATAAAAAGGAGAGTTTATTCTCCTTTTTTTAAATAAAATTGTAAAAAATATAATCATTTGCTATAATTATTCTATATAAAGGAGGTCTACAAATGACTGCAAAAAAAGAATATTTAAAAAACGGACAGGTTCACATATCAACGGAGGTACTTAGTATTATTACCAGTATAGCTGCTAGAGAAATTGAAGGAGTTCAAGATGCATCCAGTGGGTTTGTTGATGAGATTTCAAGTTTATTTAATAAGAAAAACACCACAAAAGGTATAAAAATAGAAGTAAAAGAAAACAACGTATACATAGATATAAGTGTAAATGTAGAGTATGGTTACAATGTACATAAGGTAGCTGAAGCAGTTCAGGCTAGAGTAGCTGAAAAGATAGAAAACATGACTGAGCTTAACGTTACAAGTGTAAATGTAAATGTTGCTAATGTTTTTATCAAAGAAGAGGAAGAAGAAATAAGCAAAAAAGATATTAAAGAAAAAGATGAAACAGCTAAAGATAAGAAAAAGGATAAATTAGAAGAAAAAGACAGTGGAGAAGCTGAAGAAAAAGAAGAGTAAATCGGAGGCAGCATGAATCGTAAGCTTACTAGAGAAGAACTAATGAAGCTTTTATATGAAATGGATATGAACGAGGATTTTAGCATAGAAAGAGCTAACAGATTTTTATCTTCTATAGAAAATTTAAAAATCGATACAAAATATTTTAATAATACTTCGATAAATTTCATTGAAAACTTTAAAAAGATTGATAATTTGATAAATGAATACTCATCAGATTGGAAGATAAACAGAATAGCTAAGATAGATATTGCTATAATGAGGCTTGCTATTACTGAACTGCTTTATGATGAAGGAATACCCGTCTCAGTATCTATTAATGAAGCTATTGAGTTGTGCAAGAAGTATTCAAGTGAAGATTCCCATAAATTTATAAATGGGATTTTAGGTAATATAAATAGAGGAATAAAATTATAAACATTTAAAGACAGCCTTTGCTGTCTTTAAAAATGCTTTAAAATGAGGTAAACTTATGGCAATGAAACCTTTGAAAGTCAATGAAGTCAATAGTTTTATAAAAAAATTAATATACAGCAACCCTCTGCTAAATAATATAAGTATAATAGGAGAAGTTGTTGATTTAAAAAAATCCCATACAAATATTAGGTTTTTTAATTTAAAGGGAGATAATGAAGAAGTAATCAGGTGTATATGCTTTGAAAATAGTGTGGATTTAGAAGAAGGAAAAGAAACAATAGTAACGGGAAAGATAGATATATATCCTCAAAATAGT
>JBEPWV010000233.1:0-2900 GCA_041642175.1 Clostridia bacterium | reverse complement strand
CAATGGGTTTTGGTTCGGCTGCTATATTAGGAGCTAAACTAGCAGCACCGGATAAAAAAGTAATAACCTTAGTTGGAGATGGAGGCTTTGGAACAAATCCATCGGTAATGGCTACAGCTGTTGAGCAGAACATACCGGTAGTATGGGTTATCATGAACAACAGTGCATTTGGTACTATAGCAGGGCTAGAATCTGCTCATTATGAACACTCATTTGGTACTTTATTCAAAAAGAAAAACGGAGATAAGTACAATCCCGAGTGGTCTGATATTGCTAAGGCGTATGGAGTGAGAAGCAAAAAGATTATGAAAGCTGAAGAATTTAAAGAGGCATTTAAAGAAGCTTTAGAAGCAAACGAGCCCTACTTATTGGATGTTCCAATGGAAAATATTCCTGTTCCAACTGACGGAATATGGAATATAAACGACATATATACACCTAAAGATAACGTAGTAGAAGGAAAGTTTATAGGTGGAAAAGTAATAAAATCTGAGCATAAAGCTACAGAATAATTTAGAAAAATATGTTTTTTACATATTAAATAAATATAAAAAAAGAGGAGGATTCATAATGTTTTCAAAAAGAAAATTGGCTTTAATATTAAGTTTACTTTTAGTAATGACATCATTTGCAGGTTGTTCACAAGAAGCTGAAGAGGTATCTTTTCCAGAAAAAGATATAGAGGGGTACATAATGTGGGGAGCAGGTGGAGCTACTGACAATGTATCAAGAGCATATACTCCACATGTTGAGAAGCATATTGATGCATCTATAGTACTTCAAAACAAAACAGGAGCTACAGGCGCTGTTGCAACGCAATTTGTTCACAATAAACCTGCTGATGGTTATACTTTACTATTTGGAGCAGAAAATCCACAACTTTATAAGGTGTTAGATATATCAGAAATTGATTACGATGATTATGACCCAGTAATTGTTTTAGGTATGTCAGTAGCATTAGTACTTGTACCTGAAGATTCACCATATGATACTTTAGAAGATGTAATTGAAGATGCAGGATCTAGACCAGGTGAGGTAGAAATGGGTTCTACAGGTCCAGGAGGATTGCCTTTTGTAGCAGCAGGACTTATAAAAGCTGTAAATGATGTAGAATTTAATCTAGTACCTTTTGATGGTGAAGGACCTGCAATGACTGCCATGATAGGTGGACATGTTGATGTTACAGTAGCTTCAGTTTCAGCAGCTAGAGAGCTTATTAGATCAGGGGATGTAAAAGCATTAGCAGCAATTTCAAATGATCCAATTCCAGGACTAGAAGATATAACTCCTATTTCTGAAATATATGAAGGATACGAAGCTTACTTACCTTGGGGACCATACTACGGAGTATTTGCTAAAAAAGGAACTCCTGAAGAAGTAATGAGTATTTTAGAAGAAGCTTTCTTAAAAGGTTATCAAGAAGAAGAATATCAAGAATTTTTAATTGATTTTGGTGCTGTACCATTAGGATATCAAGGTGATGAAGCGAGAGAATTTATTGACAGATCACAACAAATAGCGGCATGGTTGATGTATGACGCTGGCGCTACAGAAAAATCACCTGAAGAATTTGGAATAGAAAGATTAGAATAATTTATAAAAAAGGAGATTAGTTATGGAAAAAAGAAAAATGATTAATGGTGAAAAAGGGTTTGTTTATTTACTTCTTGGATTTAGTATATTAACATTGTATTTTGCTGTTCAAATTTTCAAAAAAGAAGTTGCATTTTCTTCACCAGGCTTTTTTCCTGTATTTGTTTCTTCTATTATGATAATAACTGCAATTTTTATTTGGAGAGAGATGAAGAAGCTCTCTCCAAATAAATCAAATAATAAAATAAAAGAAACTTTAAATAGCATGCTGAATAAAAGAATTGTTATCTCAATAATTTTAATAGTAATATATGCTTTCTTACTTGGAATAGTAGGATTTGAAATATCAACATTACTATTTTTATTTAGTATCATGATGTTTTTGAAAGCAGGAAATTGGATAAAAGTGCTAATTATATCAGCAGCATCACTGGGTGTGATTTTAGTGATATTTAGCACAATATTTAATGTTATATTACCTTAGGAGGTGACTTATGGAAATTTTACAATATGTACTACTTCCCTTTACAAATTTACAGCTTATGTTTTTTATAGCTGCTGGAACTTTCTTTGGATTATATATAGGAGCTTTACCAGGTCTTTCTGTTACTATGGCAGTATCACTGCTTATATCCTTTACCTTTTCATGGGATGTTTTGCCGGCTATAGCACTTATGATAGGTATATACTGTGGTGGAGTTTACGGCGGTTCAAGAGCAGCCATATTATTAAATATACCAGGAGCTCCAGCTGCACTTGCAACAACCTTTGATGGTTATCCATTAGCATTAAAAGGACAAGCTGGAGAAGCTATAGGAGTTACTGTTGTACAATCGGTTTTAGGAGGTTTTATAGGAGCTATAGTACTTGCAGTTGGAGCACCAGCTGTATCAAATATAGCTTTACAATTTGCACCAAGAGATTATCTTTTACTTGCGATAATGGGACTTTTCTTAGTTGGTAGTTTAGGTACAGATTCAACTCCCAGAGGACTTTTTACAGCAGCTTTAGGGGTTCTATTAGGATTGGTTGGAATGGATCCGTTAACAGGAGTTGGAAGATTTACCTTCGGAAGTATAGGTCTTATGAGTGGTATTAATTATGTTACAGCAATGATTGGATTATTTGGTTTGTCGGAAGCCTTAGTTCAAATAAAAGAAATAGATATTATAGCAGCAAAACAGCAGATTGACAGAATAATTCCAAGCTTTAAATCTGTTATAAAATATCTACCTTTATCTATTAGAACATCTTTAATTGGAGTATTTGTAGGAGCACTACCTGGTACAGGAGGAGACTTAGCAGCT
>JBEPWV010000232.1:0-2913 GCA_041642175.1 Clostridia bacterium | reverse complement strand
GATTCTGGATCTTGGGCTGGAGGCCCCGCATTAGCCCACACTGGTATTGTTATTAAGATTATAGATAATATTATTAAAATTATTTTTTTCATAAATTACATCTCCTGTATTGTTTAGACGTGAATAACTACAGTTTGTTCCAAAAGCAATTTTTAATTTTTTATTGTGATTTTATATAATTATATCACTCATAATACTTATTTTGCTATTTTATTACTTTATATTAAATATTATAAATGATAAAATATACTAAATTATATGTTTCGAGGTGTTATATGATAAGAAAACTTAAAGAAAAAGATAAAAAAGAAACATTAGAGTTTTTAAGTGTAGAACCTTCAATTAATCTTTTTGCTATTGGCGATATCGAAAGTTTTGGATTCAATGAAAATTTCCAAGATATCTGGGGTCAGTTTGATAATAATAATCTAAAGGGAGTACTTTTAAGATACCATCAAAACTTCATACCCTACTGGCAAATAAATGATTTTAATCCTAATGAATTTATTGATATAATAAAAAGAAGTACTGTAAAAAACAAAATGATTTCAGGTAAAAAAAGTATATTAGAGAACTTTAAAAATGTATTTGATAATTACAAAAAAAGGGAAACCTATTTTTGTGAACTTAAAAAAGCAGAAAGTTTATTAGAGGATACTTCTGATGTAAAACTTGCTGAGATTTCAGATAGATATAGAATCCCTGAATTTATCAACAACATTGAAGAATTCAATCATTCTCCTAATATAACCTCTGAACAGTTCGAAAAAAAACTAATAACAAATTCCGGTAGATCTTACTACATTGAAAATTCAAAGGGTGAGATAGTAAGTATTGCACAAACTACTGCAGAGAATTCTATGTCTGCAATGGTTGTTGGAGTTGCTACAAGACCGGATTACAGAAGAAAGAGCTTGGTAACAAAGTGCATGTCTAAACTTTGTATGGATTACCTTAAAGAAGGTAAAACCCTTTGTCTCTTTTACGATAATTATGAAGCCGGAAAAATATATAAAAGAATTGGCTTTAAAGAAATAGAAAAATGGACTATGATAACAGAAAATAATTGAAAGAAAGGATGGATAAAATGGAAAAATATAGTTTTGTGAACGACTACAGCGAAGGTGCACATCCAAAGATAATTGAAGCATTAGAAAAAACAAATCTATCACAAGAAAAGGGGTACAGTGAAGACTCTTACACAGAAGAAGCCATAGAATTGATGAAAAAAAGAATGAATTCAGAAAATTCACATATACATATAGTTTCGGGAGGTACACAAGCTAATCTTATAGTAATATCATCTATCCTTAAACCTCATGAAGCTGTTGTTTCAGCAGCTACAGGACATATAAATGTGCACGAAGCTGGAGCTATTGAAGCTACAGGACATAAGGTGTGTACGGTAAATACTGAAGATGGAAAGCTTACTCCCGAGCAGGTTCAAAGAGTATTGGATTTACATGAAGATGAACATATGGTTAAACCTAAATTGGTATATATTTCAAATTCTACTGAAATAGGTACGGTGTACACAAAAAAAGAACTTGATACTCTTTATGATTTTTGTAAAGCAAAAAATCTATATCTATATATGGATGGAGCGAGACTAGGTGCTGCATTAGAATCTCCGAAGAGTGATTTAAAAATGGAAGATTTACCAAAACTTACAGATGTTTTCTACATTGGAGGTACTAAAAATGGGGCTCTACTAGGAGAAGCTATAGTACTAAACAATGATGTATTAAAAGAAGATTTTAGATTCCATATAAAGCAAAAAGGTGCCATGCTCGCAAAAGGTAGGGTTTTAGGTATTCAGTTTCTAGAACTTTTTAAGGATGACTTGTTCTTTGAAATTGGAAAACATTCAAATAAAATGGCTTTTAAAATCAGCAGTTCTTTGAAAGATTTAGGGTATGATTTTTTAGGAGAGCCTTCTTCTAATCAAATTTTTCCTATATTACCCAACAGTTTAATAGATGATTTATTAGTAAAATATACTTTTTACAAATGGTCGATTATTGATAAGAACAATTCAGCAGTACGACTTGTAACATCATGGGCTACAGATGAAAAAATAGTTGATAGCTTTATCAAAGACATAAAGGAATTAGGAGGAAATAATGGGCAGAATGGATAAAACTTATGTAGGATTAGGTCTTGTTTTTGGAGCTGGGATAGGAACTTTACTTGCTTCAATATTAACGAAAGATACTTCAATCTATGCCTCTATAGGAGGAGGCATAGGTCTAGTTTTAGGTTCAATTTTTCAAATAATTAAAAATAGCAAAAAGCATTAATTTTCTAATTACACTAGTATAATAATTATATGTTTAATTAACAGTCTATATGGGTATATTTAAAATATCATAGGTCAAAAAATCATAATTTTAGGGAGGTATATCTTGAGTTCATTTCTTAATATTAAATTTATGAAACAAAAAGCTATGGATAGGGTTCTCCTTGCCCTTTTACCGATAATATTTTTTGGTATTGGATCCTTCGGATGGAGGGTTCTGTTTGTAGTATTAGTATCAGTTTTATTCGCATTTTTAACAGAATGGTTTTTCAAGAGAAAATCTAAAAAACCTTATACAAAAGCAATTTTTGTATCTGCAGTTTTATATGCGCTAACTTTACCTCCGAGAACACCTTACTGGGTAGTAGCATTAGGTATAGTTTTTGGAATAACCTTTGCCCGAGAAGTATTTGGTGGCTTTGGTAGAAATGTTTTTAATCCGGCAATAACAGCGAGAGCCTTTGTTTATGTTAACTTTGCAAATTATCTTACTGCTCAGTGGTCGGCAAGTTCCGATGGTCTATTTACAGGATTTACTAAATACATAACAGAACCAATAGATGTGTTGGCTCAATCAACTCCTATGCTCATTTTTAAAGAAAGCGGTAAATTGG
>JBEPWV010000231.1:0-2914 GCA_041642175.1 Clostridia bacterium | reverse complement strand
TATAAATGCAAAAGGTAAGGTAAAGGTCAAAGGACAAATATGGACAGCTAGATCAGATAATAATCAAATTATAAAAATAGATTCGATTGTTAAAGTATTAAGAATCGAAGGTGTAAAATTAATAGTGGAAAAATTGAAGGAGGATAATTAAATGGAGTTTTTAATCTTTTTAGTACTGGTAATAATTTTAGTAATTCTAAATATTAAAATCGTACCACAGGCAAATGCTTTTGTAATAGAAAGACTAGGTGGATATCAAGCTACCTGGGACGTAGGTTTACATGTTAAGATACCATTCATAGATGTGATAAAGAGCAAGGTGTCTCTAAAGGAACAGGTAGTAGATTTTCCACCACAACCGGTAATTACAAAGGATAATGTAACTATGCAGATAGATACAGTTGTGTTTTTTCAAATAACTGAACCTAAATCCTTTACCTACGGGGTGGACAGACCTATTTCAGCCATAGAAAATCTTACTGCTACAACTTTAAGGAATATAATCGGTGAATTGGAATTAGACGAAACTTTAACTTCTAGAGAACTTATCAATACAAAGATGAGAAGTATATTAGACGAAGCAACAGATCCTTGGGGAATTAAAGTTAATAGAGTTGAAGTAAAAAATATCACTCCACCGGAAGAAATACAAGATGCTATGGAAAAACAAATGAAAGCCGAAAGAGAAAGAAGAGAATCTATTTTAAGAGCCGAAGGTAAAAAAAGATCAGCTATATTGGTAGCTGAAGGACAAAAAGAATCAGTTATACTGGAAGCTGAAGCATATAAAGAGTCTGCAGTTAGAAGAGCCGAGGGTGAATCAGAAGCTATCCTTAAGGTTCAGCAAGCAAAGGCTAAGGGTATAGAGATGATTCGACTTTCAAAGCCAAATAAAGAAGTGCTTACAATTCAAAGTATGGAAGCTTTTATTAAAGCTGCTGACGGTAAGGCAACAAAAATTATAATCCCTTCAGAAATTCAAGGTATTGCAGGCTTAGCGTCATCACTAACAGAAATAATGAAAAAAGACAGTGACTACGAATCTTTTTCGACAAAAAATGAAGAGGAAATAGAACCTGAAGAGACTATAACAGAAGAAATGAAAAAATTAAAAGAATTAGAAGAGTAAATAAAACTAGATATAGTTAAGATAGTCTCTAGAGGCTATCTTTTTTTCTAGAAAATTTAAATAAGTATAGTTAACTAGGTTTATGTTTTATGAATTTTATAGTATTGTAAGCATATAATATTTATTTCAGAATTATAGGAGGTTTTTATGGATTTTATATTAGAACAACCCAAAATTATTCTTTATATAGTTATTTTTAGTGCTAAAATTTTTGAGGTTTCCATAGGTACTCTAAGAATTGTATTGGTAAGCAAAGGCCAAAAGGCAAAAGCTTCGCTAATAGCTTTTTTCGAAAGTGTGATTTGGGTTCTGATTGTAAGTACAGTTTTGGTAGACATTACCAGCGATCCTTTTAAGGTGATTATATACTGTGCGGCTTTTGCAATAGGAAACTATATCGGTGTATCCTTAGAAAACAGATTAGCTATGGGTCTTTCTTCAATACAGGTAATAACTGATTTGGAAGAAGGAAATGAATTGGCTCAACTTCTAAGAGATAATAATTTCGGTGTCACTGTAATGAAAGGTGAAGGAAAGGAAAAAGAAAAAGAAGTTCTTATTCTTCATTTAAAAAGAAAGAGAATTACAGAGGCTGTTAACTTAATCCACTCTCAATTAGAAAACGCTTTAATTACAGTTAATGAAGTTAAAGTTTTAAGAGGTGGATACATTAAAAGAAAGTAATCCTATATATAAGGTAGAAGATTTTTTACATCGACAAAATTACGATAATTTTCATTTAATAAAATATCCGATAAATCAATTATTGTATCTATAACGGGGGTTTTAACCCCTTTTATTTTTCCTAAATTTGAAATAGGTGCAAGTCCGTAAGGTATATCCTCTTTAATGTACCTGGTGTCTAAATTTGATGGTGCCAAACCATCTTTATGTACTGAACTTTTGGATAAAGAACTGAAAAGATTTGATTCCTTAGATAAATATGTGTCTTTCATTACATCCTTCAAACTTTGAAGCTCTATACCCCAAGCTCTACCAACATTAATCCTCTCTAAATCTATTTTTTCAATAATTCCAGCTATAGTTTCAGTAATCCCTTCACTGTAAAAGTCAAATTTGCCCTTTTGATTTTCTATTCTGCCTAGATTGAGTAATAGTACCACTGGATGAATAATTGGATTCATATTTAAAAGCTGAATTTCTAAATAATTTTCTTTTATTTGAAATATATTCCATAATTCATTTAAAATAGGAAGCATGTATTTTGATGATTCTTTATCTAATGAGGATATAAATACTTGTTTTTTTATTCCTTTTACAAATGTAAGATTGTCGTTAGATTTTCTACAGGGATATACAAAAGAACTAGTTCCCACAGCTTTGATTAATCCTTCCTTATCAGTCCCTACTATCAAATTGTTAAGCTCCCAAACTCCGTAGTTATCCGGAAAGAATACGATATTTATACTTCTGTCAATATTAGAAATCATCTTATTTAAATAGTTTTTTCTACAAAAAGCCGGGACAGTTATAAAGACTATATCAGCATCCTTCATAGCTTTCGACATATCATTAGTAATTAAAGAAATCTTTCCTTTTGTACATAATCTTCCTTTAATATTTACTTCCCAGTTCTTTCTTTCATTCTCTAACTTTTTTTCTTTATATATTTTAACTACATTACCTTCACCAGCTAAATAAGCTCCTAAAGTAATTCCAACGTTACCTTCTCCTAATATACAATATTTTTTCATCTTTTTCACCAACTTTAAAATAGTTATTTTAATTATATCAAATAAATGGCAATATTAAACAAAAATATAG
>JBEPWV010000230.1:0-2919 GCA_041642175.1 Clostridia bacterium | reverse complement strand
TTATCATATTTTAAGAAAATAAAAACATATAATTATTGAGTATTACCCCTTGACTTTAACAGCCAAAGAGGTTATTATTTATATAACGATTGAATACTTGCTCATATGTTCAGATGAAAGGATGTTTTTATGAATAAAAAAGATATAGATACCTGCGATACATACTGTATACACGATGATAGAGTAGAAGAGGCAAGAAATAGAATGCCTCAAGAAGAGAAACTTTACGATTTAGCAGAATTTTTTAAAGTATTTGGAGATTCAACTAGAGTAAAAATACTTTATACTCTTTTCAATCATGAAATGTGTGTTTGCGACATAGCAGCAGTTTTATGCATGAGTCAATCTGCGGTTTCCCATCAGCTAAGATCATTAAAAAATGCTAGACTGGTAAAGAGCAGAAGAGATGGAAAAATAGTATATTATTCTTTAGATGATGAACATGTAAAGACTGTATTTGAGCAGGGCTTCGAGCATATAAATCACGGATTAACAGATTGGAGGAAATAATGAGTGAAAAACTAAACTTAAAGTACGATGAAGATAGAGGAACATACTACGAAGAAGTGGAAGTAGATAGTAATGACTGCGAAAGCTGTTCTTGTGGAGGTTGTCAAGAAGAAGTAAAAGAAGAAACTATCTTTGAAAAAGTTGAAGAAAATAGCGGATGTTCTTGCGGACATTGCAGCGTAGATATAGATGTAACAAAAATAGAACCAGAAAAAGATTCAAAAAAAAACTTAAATAACCTGGGAAAGAGATTTACAGAAGATCAAATAGAAATGGGCAGCATAATACTAGGAGCATTACTTTTTATATCCGGACTTATATATAATGGTAATTTCTATGTAGACTTAAGCCTTTACATGACGGCTTATCTAATATTAGGATTTGAGATTATTTCTAAAGCTGTTAAAAATATACTAAAAGGAGATTTCTTTGATGAAAACTTTTTAATGTCTATAGCTTCAATTGGGGCTATAGCCTTAGGAGAATATCCGGAAGCAGTAGGAGTTATGCTTTTTTATAGAGTTGGAGAACTACTTCAAGATAGGGCTGCAGATAACTCTAAAAAATCTATTAAAGCTCTATTAAACATAAAACCAGATTATGCAAACTTAGTTGTAAATGGTGAAAGCAAAAGAGTGTCTCCAGAAGATGTATCAATAGGAGATATGATTTTAGTAAAGCCAGGAGAAAAAATTCCTTTAGATGGGAGAGTTATTAACGGAAGTACAGCAGTTGATAATTCAGCACTTACAGGCGAATCAATACCTGTAGATATTGAAGAAGGGGATAAAGTATTAAGTGGTGGTATTAATAAACAGGGACTTATAACAGTAGAAGTTGAAAAAGAGTTTAAGAACTCTACAGTTTCAAGAATATTAGATTTAGTACAAAACGCCAGCAGCAAAAAGTCCAAAACTGAAAACTTTATAACTAAATTCGCAAAATACTATACTCCTGTTGTTGTATTTTTGGCGGCAACCATAGCATTTGTACCTCCATTAATTATAGAGGGAGCAGAGTTTAGAGACTGGATATATAGAGGATTGATATTTTTAGTAGTATCCTGTCCATGTGCTTTAGTACTTTCTATACCACTGGCTTACTTTGGAGGCTTGGGAGCAGCATCTCACCACGGTATTCTTATAAAAGGTGGAAACTATTTAGAAGCCTTAACTAATGTAGATAAGGTAATATTCGATAAAACAGGAACCTTAACCAAAGGAAAGTTTAAGGTAACTAAAGTAGTTGGATTCAAGGATTTTAAAGAGGAAGAAGTACTCAAATATGCAGCTTACGGAGAAGCTTTTTCAAATCATCCTATAGGAGAATCTATTAAGGAAGAATATGGAAAAAATATTTATGAAGAAAATATTAAATCTCAAAAAGAATTAGCAGGATTTGGTATAGAAGCAGAAATAGAGGGAAAGAAAATTCTTATAGGAAATAGAAAACTAATGGACAAAAAAGATATATCCATTAATGAAGAAATAAAGGATAAGGGTACGCTAGTATATTTAGCAGTAGAGGAAAAATTTGCAGGATATATCCTTATAAAGGATGAGCTTAAGTCAACAACTATACAAACAATAAAAGACCTTAAGAAGTTAAATATAAAGAAGACGATTATGCTGACAGGAGACAATGAAAGTACAGCTTCAGAAATAGGAAAACTTATAGGAGTAGATGAATACTACTCACAGCTTTTACCGGAAGATAAGGTTAAAATATTAGAAGATAATCTAAACAGTGGAGAAGGAAAAACTATATTTGTAGGAGATGGTATTAACGATGCTCCTGTAATAGCAAGAGCAGATGTTGGAGTAGCTATGGGAGGACTTGGTTCTGATGCAGCAATAGAAGCAGCGGATATAGTTCTTATGACCGACGAGCCTGAAAAGCTTGTACATTCCTTTAAAATAGCAAAGATGACAAGAACTATAGTATGGCAAAATATTATATTTGCTTTAGGGATAAAAGCTCTGGTAATGGTACTTAGTACCTTTGGACTGGCCCAAATGTACCAGGCGGTATTTGCCGATGTTGGAGTGGCTCTAATAGCAGTTTTAAATTCTGTTAGAATTTTGAAAATAAAATTATAAAAACAATATAAAAAACAAGGGTAGATTTTTAAATAATCAATCCTTGTTTTTGTAATTTTCAAGAATAAAAAAATATGAAATTTAATAGAATAGATATTATTCAATGAAAAAGCATAGAGAGTAATTTGATAAGAAATACAGAATAAGTGTAAAAGATGTATTATGAGCATTGTTTGAGTGAAACGAGTTTGCGAATTATCTTTAAGCGGTTCTTGTATTTCTCAAATTAGGAACTCGCAGTTGAATGAATAATATTATATTACCTTAAATTTCTCCTTTGTCTCTAAATACTATTTTATTGCAAACATTT
>JBEPWV010000229.1:0-2933 GCA_041642175.1 Clostridia bacterium | reverse complement strand
CAACTCCTTTATAAAATTGGTGAAAGAAGTCTAGATACCGACTCTTTAAATCTAACAGTCAGCCTTCTTTCTAAATATAATTCTCTTGTTAACTCATTTGATAATTCTATATCTTTTTCAAAAGCTTTTTGTAAAAACTCAGAGGTTTCTTTTGAATATATAATTGCATTGACTTCAAAATTAAGCTTAAAACTTCTAACGTCAAAGTTGGCAGTACCTACAGAGGCTATTTTTTTATCCACTACCACGGTTTTAGCATGTAAAAAGCCGTTTTCATAGGTATAAACCTTTACACCAAATTTCAATAATTCACCGGCATAGTTTAGTGTTGCCCAGTAAACAAAAGGATGATCCGGTTTATTAGGGATCATAAGCCTTACATCTACTCCGGACATTGCCGCGATCTTTAAAGTATCGATAACACTTGCATCTGGAATAAAATATGGAGTTTGGATATAGATACTCTTCTTTGCCATACTTATCATTTTTACGTAGTTTTGCTTGATTCTTTCATAGGGAGTATCGGGACCACTTGAAATAATCTGAACCCCCTGATTGCCTTCCCCATCTATATATGGAAAGTACTTTGGAGTATAGCTTAAATCGTCCTTTCCTGTGCTTCTCCAATCCAGCATAAATCTAATCTGTAAATCTCTAACAGCTGAACCATATATTTTTACGTGGGTGTCTCTCCAGTAGCCAATTTTTTCGTTCAGTCCTTTGTATTCATCACCTATATTAAATCCGCCCAAATATCCTATTTTTCCATCTATTATTGCTATCTTTCTGTGGTTTCTGTAGTTCATTTTTAGATTAATTCCAAATAGAGGACTTTTAAAAAATTCACCGATTAATCCTCCAGCTTCTTTTAACTCGATTAGAGCACTTTGTTTAATTTCTCTACCTCCTATTGAATCATATATAAGTCTTACTTCCACCCCTTCCTCTGCTTTTTTTGTAAGCAGTTCTATTAGAGCTCGTGAAGTTTCGTCATCTTTAATGATATAATAAAGAAGGTGTATATGATTACTAGCATTTTCAATAGAATCTTTTAGATCTCTAAATTTATCCTTTCCGTCGGTAAAAACTTTTATTTGATTATCCTGTGAATAGTGGGATTTATTGCTGAAGACATTCATTTTAATTAAATCTAGATACTGATTTAAGTCTTTTTCATTCATTTCAAATTTATTGTTTTTTATTGCTTCTTCTTGTCTTTCTATATACGAACCGTATATTTTCTTTTCTATTATTTTCATTTCAAAAAGTTTTTTTCTGCTGAAATTTTGTGCAAGAAAAATATATCCAATGAATCCTAAAATAGGAATCATTAAAAGAACCAGCACCCAAGCTAAGGTAGCTGTAGGGTCCTTTCTTTCAAGGAATATAACTACTAAAGCCAATAAAATATTAATAACGAAAATCCAGCTTAACCAACCTAAGGTAAATACCATAAAATTCCTCCATAGAAAAAGTGATTATAAATTAATTATACCATAAAAAACCTTTCTTTATACATCTAAGAAGGTATAAATAAAAAACGGAGAAAAATCTCCGCTTAAAAAATAATCACTTTTCAAATATCAATTTATATGTTTCCCCATATTTTTCACTTAATATAAGGTTAAAACCAATTTTTTTACATAAAGATGTAAAATACTCTTGAGATTGAGGATTAGAATACCATTTGGTACCGTATCCTGAATCAATTTTCTCATTGTCTAAATTAATAAGTATAGGAATAACATAAAGAGTTTTATCTTTATCTAATCCTAAAGATTCATCAAATTCTGGGATTTCAACATCCCAAATATAAAATTTTCCCCCAGGTTTTAAAACTCTATATATTTCTTTAAGTACGGCTTCGTGTTTAGAGTTTGGAATAAACATAAAAGTAAAAAAAGAAGTAGTGCTATCAAAAGTTTCATCTAAAAATTTTAGGGATGTGCCGTCCATTACTATTTTCAAAGGACCATCCGCAGCTTCTTCTAGTTCTTTTTTATTGGGGTCAATAGCTACAACTTTATCTCCAAAGATTTTTCCTATAATACCCTCTCCACCGCCACCGATATCAAGGATTTTGCCTTGGATTTTTAAATCTTGTAAACTTATATTTTGCTTTTCAATATAGTGGTACTTATAATTATTTTCTTCCATAGAAAACTCCTTATTAAATTATAAATTTACTATCATTAATACCTTTGGGAATGAAAGGAAATTCTTTTGCTTCACTACAATTTTATTATATAATATAATAAATAACAAATTCTTAAATAAATATAAATATTTGTTTAAATTATCTAAATATAAAAAAAGTTTAATTTAAAAAGTAATTAAATTGATTAAAATATATTAATTTGTTATACTTAATCGAAAATTAAATTAGACAGGAGAAAGTCATGGGACAAATTGAATATTCATTAAAAAACATAGGCTTTAAACAACTAATGGCTGTATCTCTAGGTCATTTTACAAATGATTTTTATGTTGGAATAATAGCACCAATATCAGTTTATTTTGCCTACAAGTTGGGCTTGAACTTAACTCAACAAGGATTAATTTCCGTTGCTGTCCTTATATTCGCATCATTACTTCAACCTGTCTTTGGGTTGTTATCAGATAAAAAAGGAAAACCAAAACATCTTATTATTTCAATCATATGGATTTCGGTTTTGATAAGCTTATCTGGTTTGATAAATAATTTTTACATTTTACTTTTAGTAATAGCATTAGGTTCATCAGCATCAGCTCTTTATCATCCCTTAGGATCAACTACAGCTGTAACTTTAGGTCGAAGGTCTAAAGGTACTAGTTTATCAATATTTATGACTATAGGAGGTTTTGCTGGAACAGCTGCTTCTATTGTTGGGTTGTGGATTGCCAGTAAATTTGGAATAGAAAAAATAATTTTTCTGATATTACCGGGAGCTCTT
>JBEPWV010000228.1:0-2933 GCA_041642175.1 Clostridia bacterium | reverse complement strand
ATCTGATAACCGTAGTTTTCCAGTATTAATTTAACTATATTTTTACCTATATCATGAATATCTCCTTCTACAGTAGCTAAAAGAATTTTTCCTTTTGAAATGTTTTCACTACCATCGGCAATCATTTTTGATTTTATAACTTCAAATACAGCCTTTGAGGTCTCTGCACTTCTAATAAGCTGAGGCAGAAAGAGTTCCTGTTTTTCATATCTATCTCCTACTATATCAAGGGCAGGTATCATATATTCATTTACTATTTCCAAAGATGTTTTTTCTTTAAGTAGTTCTTCCGTTGCTTTACCTGCATCATCCTTCATTCCCTTTATTATTATATCTTTTAACTCCATAGTTGAAGATTCTTTTCCAACTTTATTTTCTTTTATATTACTGTATTCTTTTATGTATTCCCTGCTGTCCTTATCTTGATTTGCAAGAACCTTAAAAGCTCTTACTACATCCATTAAATTATCGTTGGTAGAGTCGGTAATAGGAGCATCCAATCCGCAGCTTAAAGCCATAGCCAAATATGTTGTGTTTAAGATTTCTCTATTAGGAAGTCCAAAAGATACGTTGCTTGTGCCCAAAACTATTTTTACATTATATTTTGATTTAATCATAGGGATGGCTTTAAGAGTTTCCAGGACTGCAGATTGTTCTGCAGAAGCCGTCAAAACAAGAGGATCTACAAGTATATCCTCCTCGAAAATCCCGTAGGATTTAGCTTCTTCTATTATTTTTTCTGCTATTTCCAATCTTTTTTGGGAGGTTTTAGGTATTCCTTCTTCATCTAAGGTAAGGGCTATAACTAATGCTCCGTATTTTTTTGCAATAGGTAAGATTTTATCCATACTTGCTTTTTTACCGTTTACTGAGTTAATGATTGGTTTGCCGTTGTAAATTCTAACTGCTTCTTCCACTACCTCTTCGTTGGCACTATCTATCTGCAGAGGAAGAGAAATAAGACTTTGCAGGTCTTCAACTACTTTTTTCATCATTGATTTTTCATCAATATCCGGTAGACCTACATTCACATCTAGGATATCAGAACCGGTTTCCATCTGATTTATTGCTTCTCTAATTAAATAATCTATTTCGCCATTTCTTAAAGCTTCCTTTAGTCTTTTTTTCCCCGTCGGGTTAATCCTTTCACCAATAATCTTTACTTCTTCCCCAATTATAACTGTTTGGGAAGAAGATGAGGCACAGGTTATCCTCTTGGGATTAAGTTTAATTGGATTTGTATATTTCAATTTTTTCACTATATTCTTTATATACTCAGGGGTTGTACCGCAGCATCCACCTATTATTGATACTCCTTTTTGAGCCATCTTTAAAATTTCTTCACTGTACAAATCCTTATCAAAATCGTAGTAAACTTTATTGTTTCTTACTTTAGGATTACCTGCATTTGCCTGAACAATTACCGGTAGATGAGAATATTTTAATATTTCTTCTACTACACCTTGAAGCTCATTAGGTCCTTTTGAACAGTTTACTCCTAATGCATCTACTCCCAAACCTTCTAATACCGATACCATTGTCAGTACGTCAGTGCCTGAAAAAGTACGGTTTTTATCGTGAAAGGTCATTGTACAGAATACAGGAAGATTGCTGTTTTCTTTAGCTGCAAGCACAGCCGCTTTTGCCTCATAAAGGTCGGACAGTGTTTCTATTAAAATCAAATCCGCTCCGGCCTTTGTTCCTGCTACCACCTGTTCTTTAAAAATTTCATAGGCTTCTTCAAATTTTAATGTTCCTAAAGGAGCAAGCATAGTACCTATAGGTCCTATATCCAGTGCCACATATTTTTTCTCTTTGAATTCTTCAGCTGCCTTTACAGCATTTTTTACAGCTGAAGTTATTATCTCTTCAAGGAAATACTCTTTACCTTCTAGTTTCAGTTTGTTTGCTCCGAAGGTATTCGTTGTAGCCACATGAGCTCCTGCTTCAAAATATTTTTTGTGTATGTTGTATATTATATCAGGTTCTCTAATATTATAGAGTTCAGGTATTTCTCCTACTTTCATTCCTGCTTCCTGGAGCATAGTACCCATTGCTCCGTCAAAAATTAAAAAATCTTCTTTTAGTATATCTATCATTTTATTCCCCTTTGTTTTTATAGTCGCAATCATCATTTTTGTTGCAGTTTTTGCAGCCTATAGTTGGGTTATTACCTTCTACCGTCAATCCTATTATTGCTGTTACCGACTTTCTCGGTATAAGGATATGATTTTCTGTAGTTGATAATCCTATCCTCTTTTGTGCCTCAAGTGCTTTAATGATTTGAGGCTGCACTTCAAGAGATAAATCCCCATATCCAGGACTGTATCTGTCTGTAATGTAATATCCTTCTTCACAGGCCTCAGCTTCAATTTCACTTTGCACATAATCGCACAGTTCTTCAATTAAAGCTGCTGCACAAGCTTCATATACTATTCCTTTAGATAAGTCTAATTTACTGAAGTATTTTAATTTCTTTTCGACTTGAAATCCCAAAGTAACAGCCATAACTACAGCTCTTTTTGAATTAATTAGATGACTTTTCAGTTTTTTAGATTCTATAACAATCGGTGAATCTTTTAAAATAAGTCTATTTTCATCTTCTTTCACATCAAAGTCTCTATATACATAGTTGAATAATGCAGTTCTTTCAAGTTCTTCTACAGCATCCATTATTTCCCCATCTAATCTTTTATCACTACTTCCCTTTTTATATCCAAGATATCTCATAATCTCGGATTTACTGATAGAAATATCTATTCCGTTGTTGGAGATTTCATATCTTTCTATTTTCATCAGTAAGTACTCCTCTTATGGCCTTCATACTTTCCATAATGCTTCTTGCCGTCTGAGATTTATTCATAGTATATATATGTACTCCATCTACTCCCCAAGATAAAAGATCTATAATCTGACCTATGGCGTAAGATAAA
>JBEPWV010000227.1:0-2924 GCA_041642175.1 Clostridia bacterium | reverse complement strand
TGTGAAGAAGTAGGTTGTGATGTATGGGGCATATTATCTAGCGTTACAGAAGCTATAAGTGAACCCATGGGATTATGGCTGCCGGATAAACTAATTAAAGAAGGTACATCTAAATATGTACAGGGAGTAGAAGTTAGTAAAGAGTTTGGGGGAACAGTACCGGATGGTTTTGATATTATTAGTTTAGATCCGTGCAAAATGATGATTTTTCAAGGAGAACCCTATGATGACGATAATTTTGCAGAGGAGATTGGGATAGTAAAAAAAGCAATCGAAAAATATAACCCAGAAATCTATGGATTTAAGTGGGATGATGATAACGTTCCAAAATTTCAGTATGAACCCCAAGGTGACAGAGGATATATAGAAGGACGACCGGTTAAACTGATAAAGTAACAAAAAAGTAGGATTTAAATCCTACTTTTTTTGTTTAACTTATATCTTTCAACCAATCTTTCAACACTTTTTTCAATTCTGGATGAAGTGGTTTATTGACTTCTTCTTTATACTGTTTTTTTAAATTCATAATAGTCTTGTTTCCATCATAATATCTTAAAATATGGTCCATATTTTCTATTATTTCAACCTTTATACTATCATTATTTAATTCATCAACAGCGTTTAAATCATTTGGATCGGCTTGTACGTCTTTATTTCCTGTAATGCATAAAACAGGGAGGTTTTTATTTTTAAGTAACTCTAATATATCTTCATTGGTATATTGCAAATGCTCTCTTAACCACTTAGCAGGAAATTTTCTCATTTGAAATCTTATAACATCTTCATCTGTTTCTAAAGCTTTTTCATATAATTTTTCTTGAGTTTTTTTAATTTTGTTTTTAGAGTAAAACAGTTTTAATAATATTCCCTTTAAACCTTCCATTCTGTGTATTTCATTATAGGCTTCACGACTTTGCATTGATAAAGCTGTTTTAATACTAATTCCAGCACCTGATAGTAGAATCAATCCTTTTAAGTCAATTTTTTCCGATGCAATAGTAGACAAAATACATCCTTCACTATGACCTAATAAAAATATATTATCACTGTCCATATCTTCTCTAGCATTCAGAAAATTATATATAGAAATTATATCATCCACTGAATCATTAAGACCTGTTTTTATAAAATCTCCTTCACTTTTGTGCAACCCTCTTTTATCATATCGTAAAGTAGAGTATCCGATAGAAGTTAAATACTCAGCAATTAATTTATATAAATTCATGTTTAGTTTATTACTGTTTCCATCTCTATCCGAATTTCCTGTACCAGGGACAATAATAACAACTGGATTTATATCATGATTGTTATTAGGTAGGGTAAGAGTACCAGAGATATTAAACTCTCCTTTTACAGTAATCTCTTTTTCAAAAGTATTTTCACTCATTCTAATTCTCCTCATCTATAGGCACAGAATTTATTGAAAATTTTCTTAGCCTAGAATTTTTTTTAGGACTTATATCCATGTATTTTTTTAATATCGTAGCTATTTCTTTGTTCATTTCATCGAATTCTATATCAGTTAAGGTCAACGGAAAACTTCTAAACCCAACTCTGTCTTCCTTTAGATTAAAGTTCTCGGTTTTTAAATAATTATCAAAATCAATTAATTGTACCATAATAAAAGTATAGAAAATTTCATAAATTTCTTTTGGTTTACCATTTTCAATTACTTCACCTAACTTATAATTAGGATTGAATTTTAATTTATAAGTTTTTTCATAAGCACCTCGTTTTTGTTTTCTTGAGTGTATCTCTAAAATTTGATTTTTTACTAAACTTTTCAAATGTCTGTATAAACTTGCTTGAGATATATCACTTGTTACTTCCTCTAAATCTTTTTTTGTTGCATAATCATTGTTCATAAGATACATAACAATTTTCATGTTAGTTGAATCCAGTAATTCTTTTACTAATTTATTCTCCAAAATAATTCACCAGCCTCTTTATTATCATTAATTATAATATTATCAAATATGATAATAAAAGTCAATAGATTTGAAAAGTATTTTTTAATCAGGTAAAATATTATATAGTGTTATAAATAAAGGAGGCTGAATGAAATGGAAAAAATTATATCAGGAGTTAAAATCGAAACTAAAAAAGGCGATATAGCTTCACAATCTGATATTACGGCAGTTGTCAATGCAGCAAATTCACAGCTCAGGATTGGAGGAGGAGTGGCAGGTGCAATTCACACTGGGGCAGGACCTGGCCTCTCAAGGGAGTGTAGACAGTATGCTCCTATAAATCCGGGAGAAGCCGTAATAACTGGAGGTCATAAATTACCTAATGCATATGTTATACATTGCCTAGGTCCTGTATATGGCAAAGATAAACCAGAGTCGAAATTATTAGCATTGTGCTATGAGAATGCTTTAAATTTAGCAGAAGATAATGAAATAGATTCAATAGCATTTCCTGCAATTTCTACAGGGGCTTTTGGATATCCTATTGAGAAAGCTACAGAGATTGTTTTTTCAGTTGTAAAAGAAATGGTACCAAAACTTCAACACCTTAAATTGATCCGATTTGTTTTATATAGTCAAGAAACTCTTGATATTTATGAAGAGTATTTAAATAAAATGATGAAATCTAAACAATAATATGTGAACTATTGATAAGATTTAAATGATTGGACATTAAAATATAAAAAATAAATTAAATAATGTAATAATATATAACACCGCTCTATAATAAAGCACTATTATGCAACAAAATAGTAAAATTATTGATAATATTGTAACGAAATATTAATAAAATACTCCAAAAGTGAACAATATACTATTATATGTCCTGAAATCGGTAATTTATTATGTTAAAAAATAAACCAATAATTATATGGCACAGTAATTGCATCCTATATATAGTGAAAAGATAAATATTATCTTTTACTAATAAATTCAAGGAGGAAATTATGACAA
>JBEPWV010000226.1:0-2944 GCA_041642175.1 Clostridia bacterium | reverse complement strand
CGGTTTTAAAACCATCATCAGCTGTTAAGTAAACTTCAGGATTTCTGTCTATGAGTAGCTCTAGACTGTATTCAGGATATAAAGATTCTGAATCATAAGCAATGTTTTGGCCGTTAGCTGAAGTAATAAGTTCGTGTAGTATGCTGTCAGGACCAGCCGTCATTAAGGGTTCATGCCACACTTCATAAAAGACTTTTCTACTTTCAAGGTTTTCAACTTTATCTTCAATAAATTCTTTTTTTGAAATCATATTAGATGTTAATATTTCAGCCTCTTCTTTCAAGCCTAATATAGTACCTATGTTTTTTATATTATTAAAAACTTCATCTAGATTTTGAGAATCCTGTAGAAAAACTATTATACCGGCATCTTCTAATTTAGTTTTTTTATCCTCACCCATTGATAAAGCAACTACTACATCAGGATTTTTTTCAATTACTCTTTCCAAGTTAGGACCTTCAAAATCTCCAACTACGTCTATTTCTTGAGCTTCTTCAGGATAATTGCAGTATGAGGTTACTCCTACTAATCTATCACCTGCTCCTAATGCAAAAATAGTTTCTGTCATACTTGGTGCTAATGAAATTATTTTTTCTACTGGTTTTTCTAGTTCAATTTCACTGCCCTCTCCATCGACTATTATGACTGGATAATCAGATTCATTTTCTTCTACCTCTTCCGGTGTTTCTTCCGGAGATTCATTTTCTAATTCTTCATCTTCACTAGGTTCATTTCCACATCCTACTACTGATATTACAAGAATTAGAATTAACAACAAACTTAAAATTTTTCTTTTCATAAATATCCTCCAATTTTTTATTTTGAAAATAAAAAAAGCCTAACTCGAAGTTAGGGGGTAAACATATTAATAATAAATATATGTCTCCTTCCCTCCGAAGGTACAGTACTGAGTTTTTAGGCAGGTCTCCTGGCTTAAGCATATTCTCATTTCAACCTTCCCTTAAAGTGGCATTTAGAAATGATAAACTATTACAGTAGCGGGGGCTGCAGCGGATTTAAACCGCTTTCCCTATTAATTATAAAAACCTAAAAACAAATATTTTATTTTCATATCAAAGATATCATATTTTTTTTTATATTACAAATATATTATTGATTTTTTACATACATAATGTAAAATGTATTAATATAGTAATTATACAGGAGGATTAAATGAATTACGCAGAAGCAATAGAATACATACATTCGACATATAGATTTGGGAGTAAATTGGGACTTGAAAATATAACTAGACTAATGAACAAATTGGGTAATCCACAAGATAACCTAAATATTATACACGTTGCTGGAACTAATGGAAAAGGATCTATATCGGCTATAATACAGTCTATTTTAACAGAATCTGGTTATAGTACCGGTTTTTTTATATCACCATACTTGGAAAGATTTACTGAACGAATTCAAATAGACAATAAAGAAATATCAAAAAAAGACCTTGCTGAAATAACTAGTGATGTTAAAAAGGCCGTAGAAGAAGTCATAGAAGAAGGATTCAACCACCCTACAGAATTTGAAATAGTTACTGCAATGGGTTTCTTATATTTTTTTAGAAAAAATGTAGATTTTTTAGTTTTAGAAGTGGGATTAGGGGGCAGATTTGATGCTACAAATGTCATAAAAAATTCTTTAATTTCTATAATTGCCTCTATCAGCTTGGAACATACTGAATATTTAGGTGATACGGTAGAAAAAATAGCTTTTGAAAAGGCCGGTATAATTAAAAAAAATAATAATGTAGTAATTTATCCTCAGAAGGAAAGTATTATAGAAGTGATAAAAAATCAAGCTCAAAATAAAGGATCTGCTGTTTATTTCCCAAATTCTGATAATTTAAAGGTTAAAAATTCAGGTAAATTAGCTTATAAAAGTGAACTTTTTTATATTAAAGATTTTGATTTTAAATTTTACGGTAAACACCAATTGATAAATCTATTAGTTGCTATTAAAGCAATAGAAATATTGAAAATTAAGAATTTTAATATTAGTAATAAAAGCCTTAAAAAAGGGCTTGAAAAAGCATGTATGCCCGGGAGATTTGAAATTATTCAACACAATCCTGATATAATTATAGATGTTGCCCACAACAAAGATAGTATTGATGCCTTCACAGACACTATTAGTCCTCTTTTAGACGATAAAGATCTAGTTTTGTTCATAGGCATGCTTAATGATAAAAAGCCGGAAAATATTAATTCTAAGCTTCTGGCAGCATCAAAAGAAATATATACATTGACACCTAAAAGCGACAGGGCTATAACATCTATTAACTTAAAAAATTTATTAGAAAAAAATTTGAAAACAAATAAAATAACTGCTTTGGACTCTTATGAAGAAGCTGTTAAAATAGCCAAGTCTAAAGATATAAACTCTGTATCGGCATTTATCGGTTCTTTTTATATGGTTGGTGAAATAAGAACTTTATTAAAAAAATTATAGCAATATTGCTATAATTTTTTATATTTTTCCCTAACTTCATTTATTTTACCACAAGTCATTTTCCCTTCTGGACAAGGTCCTTTTAAACATCTTGGACCTATATTTTTAAATAGATTAGGAGCTACAATTTTAACTTCTTTTAACATTTCATCAGCTAACCCTCTTATCTCCCATTGAGCTCTATTGCAGCATCTTAAATTAAAGAAGTGAATTAGTGATCTTGCATTCATAGTAATCATTATTTTTGTTTCACAGGAATTTGGTAAAATATACCTAGCGTCTTCTATTGACTTTTTTACAGCTAATTTTTTTGCTTCTTTTTCATTATTGTTTTCTTTGAAATTTTCAAAGTGATTTTCAAATAATATTTCTACCAACTCATCATATATTTCTTGATCTTTTTCCATTTGTTTAACAAAAACATTCTTTGCTCTTTCTATTTTAGCAATTTCCGGTGGTATAACATAATGAAACTGACCTTCCTGTA
>JBEPWV010000225.1:0-2947 GCA_041642175.1 Clostridia bacterium | reverse complement strand
AGTATTAAACAACAACAGCCAGCTAATGGAAGTTACTCAAAAAATATTCAACAAGCAGTTTGATAGAGACTTAAAACTTAAAGATGAGTTAAGTGAAAGAAGAAAAAGGCTTATGATGCAGGATATTTACTATAACATAGATGCATTAGATTCTGCTGTAATCAACGAATCAGAGAATATTATGAATGAATATACTACATGGCTTATGGGTCTTCTTGCTTATAGAATGAAGGATCTGGGCATAAAAAGAGTTAAGGAGCATATGAGAATGCACTTTGAAATACTAAAGGAAACTTTGGTAGAAATAGTTGAAGATAAAGATTATGTAAAAAAAGCATCCGAATATATTGATAATACATTAGAAATAATAGGAAAGTTTGAATTAAAAGAAGTAGACTTCACAAATGGAAGTAAGTACAAAGAGATAGCAGAAGAATACATTAATAGCTTATTAGAAAGAGATAAAAGAAAAAGTAGCAGTATAATATTGGAAGCAGTAGGTTCAGGTATTCCAATTGAAGACATATATATAGAAATTTTTAATCCAGTTATGAGGCAAATTGGAAATTTGTGGTATAAAGGGGAAATTACTGTAGATAAGGAACATTATGCTACAGCAATTACCCAGGGCGTTATGTCCCAACTTTATTCTAAAATATTTGCAACTCCTAGAATTGATAAAACTATGGTTGCATTATGTGTTGGCAATGAACTCCATGAAATGGGTATAAGAATGCTGTGCGACTTATTTGAATTGAAAGGTTGGGATACTATATATCTTGGAGCCGCAGTGCCTAAAGAAAGTATTATTAGTACATTAGACGAATATGATCCACAGCTTTTACTTTTGTCAGTGACAATGCCTAACTATCTACAAGACTGTAGAGACATTATAGAAAGTGTCAGAGAAAAAGGTAAGAAAGATAAAATTAAAGTAGCCGTTGGGGGAAGAGCCTTTGATTCAGCACAAAACCTAAGGGAAGAATGGCAGATAGATACGAAATCTTCAACATTCGAAGAATTAATAGATTGGGCGGAAAAAAATATCTAGGAGAGAATATGAAAATACTGCTAGTTTTAAACAGTAATAATGAAATAGAAAGAATAATTTGGAATCATGAAGATGTGGATTTAAATTTAGGAGAAAATGTGCTGAAAATATTCCCTAAAGAATCTCATAAGGATTTAATTCGCAATATCCAAAGTTGCTTGGTATCTGAAGAAGCTTCAGTTGTTACTTCTCAATTATTTTCAGATGAAATCAACATTCCAATAACTGCTTTTATAATGTCTGTAGATGATAAAGTTCTTTTATTAATTATTGACAGTAAAGACTTAGATTCTAATGAATATAATAAATATTTAAAACTATATAATGAATACATAAATATAGTAAGAAGAGAATTCAAAAAAACTTTACAAGACAAAAAAAGCGAGAGCAATGAATTTATTGAAGAAATACAGAAACTAAATAATGAGCTCTTAAATACAAGAAGGCAACTTCAAAAAGCTAACATGAAATTAAATACTAAAAATAAAGTACTGGAAGGTAATTTAGTAAAAGATGCATTAACTGGATTAATAAGCAGATATCAGTACTGGACTGAAATAGAAAAATTAATAGAAAATAGCAAGAATAAACAGGGGATATTTGTTTTCATTGATTTAGATGATTTTAAAAATATAAATGACACATATGGTCATTCTACTGGAGATGTTTTTTTAACAGAATTTGCCAATAGACTAAAACAAGTAGATATCGAAAATTCCATTATGATAAGAATAGCAGGAGATGAATTTGCATTATATACTCATGGATATAATAAAGTAGAAAAAGAAACTACAGATTTGATTTGGAATAAAATTAGATATGAAATAACTGAAAAACCTATTGAGATTAATGGAGTCGAGATACCTGTATCTATAAGCTGTGGAATGGCAGTATACGGAAAAGATACTAAGAATATCAAAGAGTTAATTGAATATGGTGATTTTGCTATGTACAAAGCAAAGAATAAAGGAAAAGGAACTTATGAGATTTTTAACATAGATGAATATAAAGACAATAAATCAGTTGAAAACAGAAAAGAAGAGCTAAACAGGATAATAGAAGAAAAAGATTTCAGTCATATTTTCCAACCAATTTATTCAGTACATACTAGAGATGTAATTGGTTATAGTGCCCAATTAAGAGTTGATAGTAAGTATTTTAAAAATACAGAAGATTTGATTTCATTTGCATATGAAATTGGTATGTATAGACAAATAGATAGAGCCAGTATTAATAATTTAAATCTTGATGATAAAAACTGTAAAGAAATTGAAGGAAAATATTTATTTTTAACTCATGGACCATACCCTATTAGTGATAATTTTATCTCTGATATTTCCTTAAACTGTAGTAAAAAAATAAAAATTATTTTTGAAATGTGGATGCCTATAAATTTAGAAGTGAAGCAAATGATGAAAATTAAAAAAGAGGCTGAAAAGAGGAGTATAGGTGTTTCTCTTGCAAACTTTGGCAGAAAGAATTCAAACGATTTGCTAATGCTATCCTGTGAACCTAATTTTATTAGACTAAATAGAGACCTATTAGATAAATCGAAAAATGAAAAAGAAGTAAAAAAATCTATAAAAAATATTGTTAAATATGTAGGAATACAAGAAACAGAGATAATTGGTGACTTCATAGAGAGTGAAAAGGAGTTGAAATTATTAGAAAAACTTGGAATTAATTTAGCTCAAGGATTTTACTTTAAAAAATAGAATCCGGTATATACCGGATTCTATTTTTTAGTTTGTAAATATTCTATAAATTGCTTTGCTATACGAGGAGATCTTCCACTTCTTCTTACAGCAAATTTTTCAGCTTCTTTTTCCAAGTCTTCCCTTGGCATAGATATATTGTGTTGAAAAGCAAGTTCTCTTACAATATTCAAAAAATCCT
>JBEPWV010000224.1:481-2954 GCA_041642175.1 Clostridia bacterium | reverse complement strand
AAGAATAATTATAACTAAAAAAGCTTTAATGTAGATTAATGAGTAAAGTCTTATAGAGTTTTCTTTTCCTATATATCTTGGTAGGGTATACCTTTCATTAGCTATATCGTCTTCTATATCACAGATGTTGTTGGCAAGCATTAGATTTGCTATACCAAGCTGTGCAGGTAAAGAAACCAAGAATATTTTTAATAATTCAGGTAGATCTATGTTCAGGTTCAAGGTCCAGCTGTTTAGATTAAATAGTACTATGCTGCTGTCGTATACATGTATATATGTAGCTAAGAAAATTATAAAAAATCCCATCACAAATCCCGAAACCAACTCACCGAAAGGAGTTCTAGAAATAGGTACCGGTCCGAAGGTATATAAAATACCTGCTGCAAAAGACATAACACCTATAATTAATACTAACAAATTAGTTCTTGCAACTAATATAATACCAAATATAATAGCTATTGATAAAAGCACAGTGATGGTTAGCTGGACTATCTTTTCAGGTATATTATCTCTAACAATTGCATTATGAGATTCGTATCCGAAACCTTCTTTTTTCTTTGCACTTTTAAAGTCAATATAGTTGTTAATTGTAGTGGTAGTCATATCAAAAGATTCTAAAGAAATCAACATAATAAGAAAGTTTAGAAAACTAAAAGAATCAAAAGTATAAAGGGCATAAAAAGTACCTAATAAAAATGGAACGATGCTTGCAACCTTTGTCTGTATTTCAACTAATTTCAAAAAACTTTTAAAATTCATGTTATCACCTCCATAAATATTATAGCATAAACAAATAAATATGATAAATAAAAAATTAACAAATATATAATATTTATAATTTTCAAAAATAAAAGAAGCTTGAGATTTCAAGCTTCTAAAATTTAATATCGTTTAATATTTCTTACCATTTATTTTTATTCATGTGAATAGCTAACTCAGCTTTAGAAATCTGTTTCATTTCCCAAGCAGCTTGTATAGCTTTTTCGAAAGCATCTACACAACCTGGATCTAGATTGAGCTCGATACCTTCATTTGCTAATTCATCAATTGCCATAGCTAAATTGATAATATCCATATGGAGATCATTTGTTGCATCTGCTGTTCTTATTTTATCAGATGTTTCCTCACTTAATTCGATAAATTTTTCTCTTGGAGCACCACATTTTGGGCATTTATCCCCTAATGCTTCCTTTTGTGTAGTAAAACCACAATTGCTACATTTTAATAATCTTTCCATAGTAACCTCCTTAAAATTAAAATTTATAAGACTATATTTATATCTTACCATTTCTAAAAAAAAATATACATTTATTTTAATTTTATTCTAATCTTATTCTAATTGACTTGCGATATAATAAGTGGTAATATTATAGAACCGACTGGTCAGTCGGTAACAAATTACATAAAAATATAACCAAAATATCAGGAGGTATTATTGTGAAAAAGATTATAATCCCAGTTATTGTAATTATTATGGCTGTATCATTAGCTGGATGTGGACAGGAAACTGTTGAAGAAGAAAAAGAAACATATATAGCTGTGGAAGTAGAAAACGTACAGAAACAGGACATTTATGTAGAAAATATTTTTTCGGGAAATGTTTACGCAGATAAAGATGTATATGTAATGCCTAAAATAGTAGGTAAAGTAGAAGAGGTAAGAGTATCCATAGGTGATTTAGTTGAAAAAGACGATGTCCTATTTATATTAAATGAAGATGATATTCAGAACCAGGTTGACCAAGCAAGAGCAGCATATAATACTGCTTTAGCAAACTACGAAAGAACAAAAGAGCAGATAGAAAGTGCAAAAGATGCTTTTGCAAGAACGGAAGAACTTTACGAACAGGGAGCTGTCTCTAAGGCTGAATACGACCAGGCAAAATTAGCAGCTTCAGATAAAAGCCTGCAAACTGCTCAAGCACAAGTAAATCAAGCTAGAGTAGGATACAATCAGGCTCTAGATGCTTTAGATAATGCAGAAGTTAAAGCACCTATTGGTGGAACTATAACTAGTATTAACATAGAAGAAGGTGAATATGCAACAAACTCATCTCCATCAGTAGTAATAATGGATATGGAAAATGTAAAAATAGTTGTAAATGTAACGGAAAATATTATCAATAAGATATATTCTGGTAAAGAAGTAACAGTTGAAATAGATGCTGCTGAATTAGAAACCAGTGCCGAAATAGAGTCTGTTAGCGACTCTGTAAACCCACAAACAGGACTTTATGAGGTTAAAATAAGATTGTCTAATGATAGCAATATAAAATCCGGAATGTTTGCTTCTGTAATAATTCCGACAGACATAAGAGAAGATGTAATAGCAGTACCATCACAAGCGGTTCTACAAAAAGATGATAGTACAGTAATTTATACAATTGATGGGGATGAAGCAGTTGAAAATATTGTTGAGACTGGATTGGATGTAGGAGACAGATTAGAAATTACCTCTGGTATTTCTCAAGGAG
>JBEPWV010000224.1:0-471 GCA_041642175.1 Clostridia bacterium | reverse complement strand
TATAGAATTTCCAATAGCCGTAGTGTCAACAAGCTATTCAGGAGTAAGTCCGGAGGAGATAGAAAATTTAGTAACCAGACCTCTAGAAAATTCACTGACTACAGTTGGAAATATTGACACCCTTACCTCAATATCTTCCGAAGGGAGTTCACTTATAATCCTTCAGCTTGAATTTGGTACGGATATGGATTTTGCAGCCCTTGAAATGAGAGAAAAAATTGATATGGTGAAAGGATTTCTTCCTGAGGGAGCGTCTGATCCTAATGTGTTTAAATTTGATCCCACAGCAATGCCTGTAATGTATCTTACTGTGAGAAGTGAAGGAGATATTTCAACTACTCAAAAGATTTCTGAAGATATAATTAAAACAAGACTTGAGAGGATCCAAGGTGTTGCTTCTGTAGATATAGGTGGAGGATTTGAACAGGAAGTACAGGTAGAACTAGATCAAAATAAGATTCAGGGATACAA
>JBEPWV010000223.1:0-2977 GCA_041642175.1 Clostridia bacterium | reverse complement strand
CCTGACTTTTTATTGTATTCAAGTACATTTAGCTTTGCTGAACATCCCTTGCATATACAGTCAATAAGTCCTTTTTCTTTTGACTTTTTAAATAACAGATTTTCTGATTCTAACATTTCTTCTACCAGTTTTACCGCTTCTCCTTCGATAACTATTTTAGCGTCATATCCTTTTTCATCCATATCCAACGCATTTAGCAAAACGTGAGTAAAGCACATAGGATTTCCGTTAAAAGCAAATATTACGTATTTTTTCATATGTTTCCCCTCTCATTTATATTAGTTGGCTATTAAAAAATACCCTATTACTATTATACCTAAAATTATACGATACCAACCAAAAACTTTAAAATCATGATTTTTAATATACTGAAGCAAAAATTTAATAGATATTATAGAAACAACAAAAGCTACTACCATGCCGGTTAAAAGTATTATTATTTCATTACTGCTAAACTCAAATCCGAATTTAACTAATTTGAGAGCACTTGCTCCAAACATCACCGGTATTGAAAGAAAGAAAGAAAATTCCGCAGCAATAAATCTTGAAGCCCCTAATATTATACCTCCAACTATTGTAGCACCTGACCTCGAAGTTCCGGGAATTAATGCAAGTACTTGAAATACACCTATATAAAAGGCTGTTTTATAGGGTAATTCTTCAAAGTTGGTGATCTTAACTTTTCTACTTTCATTTTTATTTTCAACTATTATAAAAAGTATCCCGTAGAATATAAGCATTACAGCAACAGTCCAGTAGTTATATAAATGATCGTTTAACCAATCATCAAATAATAACCCAAGTACCGCTGCAGGGAGTACTCCAATTACAACCTTGAACCAAATTTTCATAGTGTCTATTTTCTCTTGCTTTGATTTTTTAGGAGAAAAAGGATTTAATTTGTGAAAAAATAATATTACTACCGCCATTATAGCCCCAAGCTGTATTACAACCAAAAACATTTCTTTAAAAGCCGGTGTGACATCCATTTTTATAAATTCTTCTACTAGTATCATGTGCCCTGTACTACTTACAGGTAACCATTCTGTAATTCCTTCTACTATTCCAATAATTATAACTTTTATGATTTCAATTAACAAGTTACTCCTCCTGTACAAATTTATTCGTCAAATATTAGTATACATGAATTACCTAAAGTCGTAAATTAAACTTTTATTAAATATAAATACTTTTTATTGTATAAGCATTGTTGTATAATTAATAAAATAATTCACTAATGGAGATTAATATATGATAGACAATAAATTTATTTACAAAGCAAGGAAATATTTTATGTATTTTATGATGTATGCTGTAGTAGGATGGTTATATGAAGTTTTCTTAGAAGTAGTTGTATATAAGTGGGGATTTTCAAATAGAGGAGTTTTATTTGGACCATATCTACCTATTTACGGATTTGGTGCTCTAATTTTTATATTCTTTTTTTATAAATTCAGCCAAAAAAAGCAACCCCTTCTAAAAAAGGTCGCTTCTATTTTTATTGTATTTTTAGGTTGTGCTGTTACTGCAACTATTATGGAATTGGTTACAAGCTATGTATTAGAATTAATTACAGGAAGTTGGCCGTGGCAAACTTATACCGATTATGACTACAACTTCCAGGGAAGAATAGCACTGTCCCCTTCCATTAGGTTTGGTTTAGGTGGAGTTTTCTTTATATACGTGCTCCAACCTATTTTTGTAAAAATAGTTGATAGTCTATCTAAAAAAACTCTAGTTACTATTTCTACATTTTTATTTATTATAATTTTTATTGATTTTTTAACGAAAATTCTATCATAGTGTTTACTTATTTAACGTTAATACAACTAATTCCGGTCTATTAAAAATTCTAATTGGAAAAATACTATTACCTAGACCTCTACTAACATACATTGTTTGTTACCAAATCAAAAATAAAATGACACCTACTAAAAGTACTATTTTTAGTTAATATTCTTATTGAACTATTCATCGTTTTTTAAGTGCCTCTTATTTTCAATGTCTGTTTTTTAATTTCCATTTAATAATATCTTTTTCTTTAATCTTTTCAAACCCACACCTTTGTAATATTCTTTGAGATGGGAAATTATCAAAATCAGTCTCAGCAGTTATACTAGATATATTATCTTGTTCAAGTGCCCATTTACATATTTCTTTTACTCCTTCGGTCATATACCCATTATGTTCGAACTCTTTAGCTAATCCATATCCTATTTCAACTTCACCTGTACTATTTGGTTTTCCTTTGAATCCAATAGAACCAACTACAACTCTATCATTTTTTAGAATAAGCAACCAGAAACTGTTCCAAAAATAATTTTCTATATCTTTATAACATTTTTCCAGTTGCTTTATAACTATTCCTTTAAATATTCCTTCTATTGGTTCTCCTTTATATTTTATACTTAATTCTTCTTCTAGAATATTTAGATTTTCTATCAGTTCTTTTAATTGTCCAGGATTTAAAGGATATAATACCAAACGATTTGATTTTATTACCATTATTAATCCTCCAAAAATAAAATATTTATATTTTATTAAATATATATTTTAGGTTTATTTATCAGATTTGAGTCCTGCTCCACACATAGGCAGTAAAGAGTCCTTTATTCTTCCCTTTAATTCACTTAATTTCAAGTAAGCAGCATAGGTAGCTGCAGTGGTATGTTCTATATATATACCTTTTTTAGCTAAAGCTTCTCTTGCTTCTAAAATTCTATTTTCAGGAGCTGTGATTATTTTTATATCGTATTTATAAACATATTTTAAAATTTCTTCTCCTCGCATTGGTACTCCTATAGCTATACCTTCTGCCATGGTAGGCTCTGGTTTTACTTCCACAGGTTTATTAATACCACTTCTTGTTGCTTTAGCTAAGGGATCACAATTTTCGCTTTGCACTGCCGTTATTTGAGGCATTTTTTCTATAATACCACTTTCTATAAATTCTTCTAACCCCTTCACTATTCCTATA